>CAXTPH010000013.1:0-20642 GCA_964245955.1 uncultured Sphingomonadaceae bacterium
CGCAAAGTACATCTTCCCCGGCGGCTATGCTCCGGCACTGTCGCAGATCACGCCGGCGGTCGAACGCGCGTGGCTGTGGATCACCGACATCGAGGTGTTGCGGCTGCATTATGCGCTGACGCTCGAGGAATGGTACCGGCGGACGGTCGCGGCCGAGGACAAGATCGTCGCGCTGTACGACGCGCGCTTTTTCCGCATGTGGCAATTCTATCTGTCGGCGGCGATCGCGGCGTTCCGCAACGACGGGCACATGAACGTCCAGGTCCAGCTGACGCGCCGACGCGACGTGCTGCCGATCACGCGCGACTATATGGCGGCAGCCGAGGCCCGGTACCGCGCGTTGGGCTGACGATTCGGTTGGTGCGCCGATGCATCTGCCGGGCGTTCCGGTCGTTGGGTCGAAGCCGGCAACAAGGATCGCCCATTGAGCCACCCGCATCGTTCCGACCCCGTCCCGCCTGCAGGGCCGCCCGCCCGCCGCGAAGATCTCGCGTTGATGGCGTTCGAGCGGACGCGGACGCCGATCGTCGTCTCCGATTCGAGCCAGCCCGACAACCCGATCATCCTTGCCAACGAAGCGTTCCTGGCGATGAGCGGCTATGCGGCCGACGAGGTCATCGGGCGCAATTGCCGCTTCATGCAGGGGCCCGATACCAATCCCGAGGCGGTCGCCCGGATCCGCGACGCGGTGGCGAGCGAGCGCGAGACGGTCGTCGACATCCTCAACTACCGCAAGGACGGGACGGGCTTTTGGAACCGGCTGTTCCTAAGCCCGATCGACAGCGACGATGGCACCGTCCGCTATTTCTTCGCGTCGCAGCACGACGTTACCGAGGAGCGCCAGCTGCACGAGCTCGAAGCGATCGAACACCGGCTGCTGCGCGAGGTCGATCACCGCGCCAAGAACGCGCTGGCGCTGGTGCAGGGCATCGTACGGCTGACCCGCGCCGACACGATGGAGAATTATTCGCGCAGCATCGAGGGCCGGGTCGACGCCCTCGCGCAGGCGCATACGATGCTCGCCGACGCGCACTGGCAGGACATTCCACTCGATCGGGTCATCGCGGCGATGGCCCCGGTCGGCGGCGGCGTCACTTCTGTTGGACCGGCGCTCACCGTCGCGGCGGCGCAGGTCCAACCGCTGATGCTGCTGTTGTACGAGATTTTCGCCAACGCCGTGCAGCACGGCAGCCTGTCGGTCGCCGGCGGCCAGGTCGCGGTGACGTGGCGCGCCGAGGCGGGCACCATCGTTCTCGACCTTGTCGAAACCGGCGGGCCGCCGATCGGGGCGTGGGTCCCCGGGTTCGGTCTGACGATGGTCGAGGCCTTCGCGAAGCGGCAGCTGCAAGGGACGATCGATTTTGCGTGGCGCGACGCCGGCCTGATGACGACCATCGTCATGCCGAACCTTGGCCGCCCGCCCAGCACGCGCGCCGCCCGCGATGTCCCGGCGTGACGCGCGCGATGGTTGTCAGGGCCGCGGCCAGCGGCGATACGGCGGCGACACCACGATATCGCCAGGAGAGACCATGATCGAAGCCGAATGGTGGGACTATGATGACGCCGACGAACTCCACGACGCGGTCGCGTCGGACATCGAGTTCATCATCGACAGCGCCCTCGACGCGCGCGGCGATGCGCTGATCGCCCTCCCAGGTGGCGCGCTGCCGGCGCCGGTCTACGCGCGGCTGGCGAAGGCCAAGCTCAACTGGAAGCGCGTGACGATCATCCCGACCGACGACCGCCTCGTCGCCCCGACCGACCCGTCGAGCACGGTCGGCATGCTCGCGCGTGCCTTCCTGCCGATCGGCGCGCGCGTGATTCCGCTGATCGGCGACGCCAAGGCCGAGTATAAGAAGGCCGGCCTCGACGCCGACGAGCGGCTCGGCGCGATGAAATGGCCGCTCGATCTTGCCTGGCTCGTCGTCGACGCCGACGGCGGCACCGGCGCGCTCGTGGTCAGCCCCGACCTCGACGCGGCAATCACGGCGCCGGCGACATGCAAGGCGATCGGCGTGATGCCGGCGGCAGCGAGGGACGGGCGGGTCACGTTGACCAAGGCGACGCTGATGGCGGCGCGGGCGTTATCGGTCGCGTGCCAGGGCGCAGCGGCAAAAGCGGCACTCGAGACCGCGCTCGAGGATGGAGCGAAGTCGACGCTGCCGATCGGGCGCCTGCTCGCCGGCACCGAGCTCGCCTTCGACATCCACTGGGTGGCGTGACGGGCGAGACCAAGGCGGGGAGCAGCGTCGTCGTCTGGGCGGCGCTTGCGGGCAATCTGGCGATCGCGATCGTCAAGTTCGTCGCGGCGTTCGTCAGCGGCTCCTCCGCGATGCTGTCGGAAGCGGTCCACAGCCTAGTCGACACCGGCAACGAGGTGCTCCTGCTGTATGGCATGAAGCGGAGCAGCCGCCCGCCCGACGTCGCGCATCCGCTCGGCTATGGGCGCGAGCTGTATTTCTGGAGCTTCGTCGTCGCACTGCTGATTTTCGCGATCGGCGCAGGTGTGTCGGTCTATGAAGGCATTGCGCACGTCACCGATCCCGAGCCGATCCGCAGCCCGCGCACCGTGTTCATCGTCCTCGGCGTGTCGGCGCTATTCGAGGGTGCGTCTTGGGTCGTCGCCGTCCGTGGCTTTCGCGCCAAGCAGGGCGGCGCGACGATGTGGCAGGCGTTCCGGCAATCGAAGGACCCGCCGTCGTTTATGGTGCTGTTCGAGGATTCGGCGGCGCTGCTCGGGATCGCCGTCGCTGCCGCCGGCACCGGGCTGGCGCTTGCCACCGGCGACCCGCGCTGGGACGGCATCGCCAGCTTGGTCATCGGGCTGATCCTCGCCGTCGTGGCGGCGCTGCTCGCCCGCGAGTCAAAGGCGCTGTTGATCGGCGAACGCGCCGACCCGGCGCTCAGCGCCTCGATCCTGCGGCTTGCGAACGAGACCGTCGGGGTCGACCGCGCGAACGGTGTCGCCACGATCCAGCTTGCGCCCGACCAGGTCGTCGCGACGCTCAGCCTCGAATTTGCCGACACGATGTGCACGCCGGCGATCGAGACCGCGGTCGTCGATCTCGAATCCCGGATCCGCGAGCATCATCCCGAGGTGTCGGCGATTTTCGTCAAGCCCCAGACCGCCCACGAGGCGAAGCGACGGCAGGCGACCGGCGAGAGCGGCGTCGCGGTCGACGCCATGCATTAGGCAAAAAGAAGGGCCGGACGCATGCGCCCGGCCCTTCGCCCTCGACCCGACTGATCAGGCGTCTTCGGCCTCGAGATTGACCGAGGTCTCGGCGAGCTGCGTCATGAACTCGTCGCCGCCGTAGATTTCCTTGGTCGCGGCCTTCAGCTGGGCCTCGTCGTCGGCGAGGCCCAGCGCCTTGGCATAGGCCGCCGCGGTCCCGAAGCCGGCGATGCCGTAGTGCGTCATCCGCTGGTACTGGGCGATGATGATGACGTCGCGCAGCGGACCCTTTTTCGGGGCGTCGTCGATCGCATGCTTGGTCGCCTCGGCGACCAGGCCTTCCATGCCCTTGCAATGCTCCTTCTCGGCCTTCTCGCCGTTGGCGACGATCAGTTCCTTGAGGATATCGGTGTGCTTGGCGATGCCGTCGAGCGACTTGGTCAACATGTCCTTGAGCTTTTGATCGCTCGCCTTGCCGACCAGCTTCTTGACGACGCGGGTCATCTGGTCGTTTGCCGACCACAGGTCCTTGAGCTCGTCGGTATAAATGTCTTCGAGATCTTCGATGTCGTCGGCCATTTTGATACTCCTCGGCGGTGGAGCGACAGAAGCGATCCGGCGCGTGTGTCGTTCCATCGTTCCGCCCTAGAAACGGTGCATTTCCCGTGACTTACGGCGAGGCGACGAGGCTGCCGACGAGCATTCGCCGCTGCTGCTCGGCGCGGCGGTCGAGCGGCAGCCGATATACCGCGCGTAGGAAGGCGATGTCCCAGGCGGTCGGGCTCCTCGGAGGGTCGCCGCCGTCGAACAGCCCGAGGACCGACCCCGCACCGCCCGCCACGCCCGGGCGCATCTCGGCAAGCGCGACCATCGCCGCGTACGACGCGACCGAGGCGAGCGGCAGCCCGTTGGTCCGGTTGATGTCGACGACGACAGTGGCAAGCCGGAGCGCGCGGATCGTGCCGGTGCCGACGAGGCTCGACGAGTAGTGGAGCACATTTGAAATCCCGTCGCCGGTCGGAATGACCGAGCCGCCGCCTTCGGCATTGCCCATCGACCATGGCGGTGGTCCGGCTACCGGCGGGCTGCCGTCCCGGTCGCGCGGCTCGGTCGAGTACCACCATCGGATCGGCGCGGTGCCGTCCTTCAGCGCCGCGACCCCGGCGGCCGAGACCTCGGCAAGACGCTTGGGCGATCTCGCCGCAATCGTCTGCACCACCGCGCCCGCATCGAGCGCGAAGCTGATCGCGATGTTCGGCGTGCATTTATCCTTCGCCACCTCGATCCCGGCGTCGGTGGCAACCTCGCGGACCTTCGCCTCGACGATCCGCGCATAGCTGTCGGCAATGCCGAGGACGCGCGGACAGACCGGGTCGAGCCAGCGCGCGGTCGGCCGGTCGCCGAGCGCGATGCCGGTCGCGTGCACGAAATCGATCGCGTGCTGGCGGATCGCCTCGGGCGTCGCGCGGGTACCGGTGACGGTAATATCGGGCGCGGCATCGGGCGGCGCCGCGCGCGCCGGCACCGCGAGCAGTACCGCCACGATTATCCACGCGCGAGTCGCCATAAACCGATGATTTGCGCCGCTTCGGCGAGCGTCAAGCCTGAGCGTCCCAGCCCCCGCCGATCGCCTTGTACAACCGCGCCAGGTCGGTCAGAAGCGCCGCGTCCGACTGCGCCAGCGTGTTGCGGTTCGACAGGACCGATCCCTGTGCGTCGAGCACCGGCTGGAAATCGGTCAGCCCGGTGGTGAAGCTCGCCTGCGCCAATTGCGTCGCGCGCTCGGCGGTGACGACACCGCGACGCAGTTCGGCGTTGCGGCGGAGTTCGGCGTTATAGTCGGCGAGCGCATCCTCGACGTCTTGGACCGCGACGAGCACGGTCTTCTTGTACGTCAGCAACGCCTCCGCCCGGCTTGCCTCGCGCTCGGCGATCACGCCGCGACGCTTGCCGCCGTCGAAGATCGGCAGGGTGAAGGCGGCATTGGCGGTGGTCTGGATCGAGTTACGCTCGAACAGCGTCGCGAGGCTCGTCGAGATCAGCTCGGCCATGCCCATCAGATTGAACTTCGGGTAGAGATCGGCGGTCGCGACCCCGACGTCGGCGGTCGCGGCGGCGAGCTGGCGCTCGGCGGCGCGGATGTCGGGGCGGCGGCGGAGCAGGTCCGACGGCAGCCCGGCGGGCACCGGCGGCGGCAGCACCGGCAGGGTCGCGGCGGGATCGAGTTCGGCGACCAGCGCCCCCGGCCCCTCGCCGACGAGGACGCCGAGCGCGTGGATCTGATCGCGCGCCCGCGCCTCGAGCTGCGGCAGCGTCGCGGCGACGTTCGACAGCTGGAGCGACTGCTGGCGCTGCGGCAGTTCGGAAACGAGTCCGGCGGTGCGCCGGGCATCGACCAGCCGCAGCGTCGCCTGCTGCCGGGCGAGCTCGGCCTTCGCGATCGCGATCTGGCTCTGCAGCGAGCGCAGCATGAGATAGTCCGACGCGACCTCGGCGGCGACGCTGACCTGCATGTCGCGGACGTTCCATTCCGCTGCAGCAGTGCGGGCCCGAGCGCCCTCGATGCCGCGCTGGATGCCGCCGAACAGGTCGACCTCCCACGATGCATCGATGCCGATCGACCAGGTGGTGATGCCTTTGCCCGGGAGCGCGATGCCCTGTCCCGGCGTCGACCCGCCCGACGCGCCGCCGCTTGAACCGCCGCCTCCGCCGAACGCGCTGGCCAGCGAACTGATGCCGGCGTTCTTGCTGAAGTCGATCCGGTTGATCCCGGCGCTACCGTTGGCCGACGGCAGCAGCGCCGAACGCGCCTCGCGCTCCTGCGCCCGCGCGCCGGCGATCCGCGTCTTCGCGGTCTGCAGGTCGAGATTGCCCGCGACCGCACGCGCGACCAGCCGGTCGAGCTCGGGGTCGTTGAGCTGCGTCCACCACCGCGACGGATCGACCGCCGCAGCCGTCCCCGGCGCGCCGGTCGCCTCGACGAAGCGCGGCGGCACCGGCAACTCGGGGACCGCATAGTTCGGCCCGACCTTGCACCCGGCGAGCAGCAGGACCGATCCTGCGAACAACAACTGCCTCATGCCGCGCCTCCCTGCCCGCGCTTGGGGCTTTTGAGCAGGAAGACGACCGGGATCGCGCACAGCGTGTAGACCATCAGCGCGCGATAGACGTCGAGATAGGCCAGCATCGATGCCTGCCTGCCCGCGATTCCGTAGAGCTGGCCGAGCGCCGCCTGCTGCGCCTGCGCCGCCGCCATGCCCGAATTGCGCAACGCCGTCTCGATCTGCGCCAGCCCCTCGGAATAATTGGGCGCGAGCGGCTGCAGATGCTCGACCAGCCGCGACTGGCGTACCTGGCTCTCGACGCTCAGCCACGCCTGGCTGACCGCGATGCCGACCGACCCGCCAAGATTGCGGAAGACATTGAGCAGCGCCGACGCCTCGTTCGTCTGGTTGGGCTTGAGCCCGGTATATGCGGCCGTGCTGATCGGGACGAACAGGAATGGCAGCGCAACCGCCTGATACGCCCGCGCCCAGGCCCAATCGCCGAAGGCGGCATTAGTGTTCATCGTCGTGAGGTGGCCGAGCGCGATCGCCGACACGACGAGGGCGAAGCCAATCAGGAGGCGGACGTCGACCTTGCCGGTCAGATTGCCGACGATCGGCACCATCACGATTGTCGCCAGCCCACCTGCGGTCATCGCGAAGCCGGCATCGGTCGCGGTATAGCCGAACACCTGCTGGAGCATCTGCGGGATCAGCTGAATCGACCCGAACAGGATCACGCCGGTGGTGAACATGACCGCCAGCACCGCGCCGAAATTGCGATTGGCCATCAGGCGGACGTTGACGATCGGCTCCTTGCGCGTCGCCTCCCAGATGACGAGGAAGCTGATCGCGACGACGGCGGTGATGGCCATCGCGGTGATGAACCCGCTGGAGAACCAGTCGTCGCGCTCACCACGGTCGAGGAAAAGTTCGAGGCTGCCGAGGCCGATCGCGACGAGCGCGAAGCCGACGAAATCGACGTCGAGCCCTTTTTTCAGCCGCGCCTTGCGCTCGTCGACGAGAATCTTCGGCTCATCGACGAAGATATTGACGAGGAACAGCGACAGGAAACCGACCGGCACGTTGACGAGAAAGATCCAGTGCCACGAATAATTGTCGGTGACCCAGCCGCCGATCGTCGGGCCGATGACCGGCGCGACGATGATGACGAAGGCATAGGCGGCGAACGCCTGGCCGCGCTTGGCCGGCGGAAAGGTGTCGGCGAGCATCGATTGCTCCGACGGCGCAAGTCCGCCGCCGCCGATGCCTTGCAGGATCCGCGCTAAGATCAGCGTCTGGATGTTCGGTGCGACCCCGCAGAGGAATGATGCCGCGGTGAACAGCGCGACCGAAAGCATGTAATAGCGCTTCCGCCCGATGACGTTCGACAGCCAGCCCGAGATCGGGATGATCACCGCGTTCGACACGAGGTAGCTGGTCAGCACCCACGTCGATTCGTCGGGCGAGACCGACAGGCTGCCGGCGATATGGCTGAGGCTGACGTTGGCGATCGAGGTGTCGAGCACCTCCATGAAAGTCGCAATCGAGATGATGCCGACGACCAGCCACGGCGAGCGGTTGCCCGCCGCCGAGCGCGCTGCATTCCAACCGCCGCCGCCGCCGGGGCCGGCCATGCTAGGAGACCGCGATGGCGAGCGCCATCAACGGACTTTCACGCGCGGGACGACCGACATGCCGGGACCGACCGGATAGGCTTGGATCCCCGGCGAATCGATCGCGATCCGCACCGGTACGCGCTGGACGACCTTGACGAAATTGCCGGTCGCGTTTTCTGCCGGGAGCATTTGGAATGCCTGCCCCGCACCGCGCTGGAACGATTCGACGTGACCGTGGAAGGCAACGTCGGGGACGGTGTCGATCTTGATGTCGACCGGCTGGCCAACGCGCATCAGCTTGAGCTGCGTCTCCTTGAAGTTCGCCGTAATCCACAGCTTCAGCGGCACGATCGACAGCATCGCCTGCCCGGGCTGGACGTACGACCCCGGCGAGACGTTGCGGTTGGCGATCCGCCCGACGATCGGCGAAATGATCCGGCTGTTGGCGAGGTCGACGCCGGTCGCGGCAACCTGCGCGTCGGCGTTGGCGATCTGCGTGCGGTCGCCGACCACCTGCGCGCGGCTCGCCTTGAGCTGCGCCTGCGCCTGCTTAACCTGGCGCAGCGCGGCATCGCGGCGGCCGCGCGCCGAAGCGACCGCTTGCACTGCCGTGTCGACCTGCTGCCCGGCGACGGCGGCGGGGTCGATCGCCTGCGCCGCCCGGTAGCGCGCGAGATCGGCGATCGCCTTGTCGAGATCCGCCTGCGGCTGAATGACGTTCGCCCGCGCCGCGTCGACCTGCGCCGCCGATACGCCGACCTGCGCCTGCGCCTCGACCACTGTCGCCCGCGCCTGCTTCGCCTGGGCAACAAGGCCCGCGTATTTCGCGTCAGGCTGCGCCGTATCGAGCACGGCGAGCAGCTCACGCGGCCCGACGACCTGGTTGTCGTCGACCAGCACCTGCCGAACGATCCCCGTCACCTGCGGCGCGATGCGGACGACATGCCCGTCGACATAGGCGTCGTCGGTCGATTCATACTGCCGGGCGTCGAGCCAGTAGAGCGTCCCGCCGACGATCGCGCCGATCACGACGAGAGCGATCGCAATCAGCAGAAACGGTCGTTCGCGGAGCGGCTTGGGCGGCGGCTCGTCGTCGCCCTTCTTGTCGTCGCCACCTTCCGCGTCGCCGTCACCCTTGGCGTCGGCATCGCCCTCAGCGTCGTCATTTGCTTTCGCGTCGCCGCGTTCCTTCCGGTCGCCGTTACCCTTCGCAGCGTCATCGCCGCCGCCGCCGTGGGCGTCCTCCGGCTCGGCGTCGTCGTCAGGCCTGCGGCCAGAATTGTGAGCGTCACTCATACTGGCTTCATAAACGCGTTTATGATATGCCGCAACCCATGGCCGACGACGCGACGCTTATAGAAATATTCCAGACGGCGAAGGTCGAACGTCCCGAGGATGCGATCGGGTACCTGCTATGGCGGGTCGCGCACCGGCATCAGCGCGAAATGGACCGCACGCTGGCCGATCTCGACCTTACCCATCTGCAGTTCGTCGCGCTGGTCCAGGCCGGGTGGCTCGGACGCGGCGGCGCGACCGTGACCCAGCCCGCACTCGCTGCCTTTGGCTGCATCAGCCCGATGCAGTTATCGAACGTGCTCAAAGCGTTGGCGGCAAAGCACTTGATCGAGCGACCGCGAGATCCGACCGATGCGCGGATCAAGCACGTCTCCCTGACTCCGGCTGGCATCGCCTTACTGCAGCAGGCGCTGCCGCGGACGCGCACCCATGAAAAACACTTTTTCGGCGGTGCCGATGCCACTGGCAGCGCGCTGTACGGCGCGCTGCGGCAGATGGTAGCAAGCTGGGGCGACGACCCTTAAGCCAGCTTGCCGAATGGCAGCAGCTTGCGCGCGAGGGTCTGCGCGCCCTTGACGTCGCCGGCGGTCAACAGCGGGACGACCTGCGCCACCGCCTTCTTGAGCAGTCCCTCATAGGCGTCGCGCGCCGGATCGCGCCCCGCCATCTGCAGCACCTGCAGCGCGCGCGGCGCGTTGTCGGGGCTGAGATCGAGCAGGCTGAGGCCGTAGAACGCCGGGTGCACCGGGTTCTTCGGGTCCTTCGCCAGCGCCGCTTCGAAATCGGCGATCGCCACCTTGGTGTTCGCGCCGAGGACGGTGCCGGCGAGAAACTTGCCAAGCGTCGCCACCGCGCCGGCATGCCAGCCGCCGAGCGAGGCCCAGGCGAGACCGTTCGACGGATCGCGCGCGAGCACCGCCTCCATCCGCGACCGCGCCTCCTTGCCGAGCCCCGGCGACTTCGACAGCTTGCTGCGATAGCCGACTGCGGTCGCCTTCTGCAGCTGCACGTCGAGGTCGTTCGGCGCGAGTTGGAGCGCCGCGTCGAAATCGTGATCGGCCTGATCGACCAGCGTCTTCGCCCGGTCGCGATCGGCCGTGTCGAAGCTGGCGACGATCAGCGTCGCGCGCCCGGCGATGACCAGCGACGGTGCCGTTCCCTCGGCCCGCCCCGCCCCCGCAGCCTCGGTGAAGCGCCCGTCGTGGAACAGAGTTGCGGCCGAGGCAAAGGCCGTCGTCGAGGTAAGCAGCATCAGCGCCGCGAGCAGGGGTTTCATCAAGTCAACGACTCCGCAATCAGGCCCCGCGTGCCGTCCAACCCGTAAAGCGCAACAAACGATCCCATGCGCGGCCCATTCTCGGTCCCGAGCAGGATTTCATACAACGCCTTGAACCAGTCACGCAGCGGTTCGAACCCCGCCACTTTGCCGGCCTCATAGACCTCGTTCTGATATGCCTCGGCGTCGGCACCGGCGCCGACGCCGGCAAGCCGCGCGTCGAGATCGGCGAGCGCTGCCGCCTCGCGCGCATCGGGCTTCCGCCGATGAAGGTGCGGCACGACGAAGTCGCGCGCGTAGCGAATCGCATAATGCACGAGCGCGTCGAGCGCGGGGTGCGTCGCCGCGCTCGTCCCCGGAAACGACCGGGCGACATAGCCCCACAACACCGCCGGGTCGGATGTGCCGGCGACGGTCACAAGGTTAAGCAGCAGCCCGAAGGTCAGCGGCAGGCTGGTCGCGGACGGCGCGCCGCCGTGGATGTGGAACGCCGGATTGCCGAGTTGCTGTTCGACCGGCTGCGCCGGAAAGGCGGCGGCGAAAGCCAGATATTCGTCGACCGCCTTGGGGATGACGTCGAAGTGCAGCCGCTTCGCCTTGCGCGGGTTTTGATACATGTACAGCGCGAGGCTTTCGGGCGCGGCGTAGGCAAGCCATTCGTCGACGCCGAGGCCATTGCCCTTCGACTTCGAGATCTTGCCGCCGGCGGCGTCGAGGAACAGTTCGTAGTTGAACCCCTCGGGCGCCTTGGCGCCGAGGATGCGCGCGATCCGTCCCGACAGCGTCACCGAATCGATCAGGTCCTTGCCCGCCATCTCGTAATCGACCCCGAGCGCGACCCAGCGCATCGCCCAGTCGACCTTCCACTGCAGCTTGCAATGCCCGCCGGTGACCGGGACGGTGACGACGTCGCCGCTTTCCGGATCGGCGTAGCTGACCGTGCCCGCGTCGGCGTCGCGTGCGGTTAGCGGCACCTGCAACACGACCCCGGTTCGCGGGCACAGCGGCAGGAACGGCGCATAGGTCGCACGGCGATCGGGGCCGAGCGTCGGCAGGATCACCGCCATCACCGCGTCGTAGTTCGCCAGCACCTTGAGCAAGGTCACATCGAACATCCCGCCGCGATAGCAGTCGGTCGACGACATGAATTCATAGTCGAAGCCGAAATCGTCAAGGAAAACGCGCAGCCGGGCATTATTATGCGCGCCGAGGCTGGCGTGCGTCCCGAACGGATCGGGCACCGCCGACAGCGGCTGGCCAAGGTGCTTTGCCAGCATCGCCTGCTCGGGCAGGTTGTCGGGGACCTTGCGGAACCCGTCCATGTCGTCGGAGAACGCCACCAGCCGCGTCGGCACGTCGGACAGCACGGAGAAAGCGCGGCGGACCATCGTCGTCCGCACGACCTCGCCGAAGGTGCCGATGTGCGGCAGCCCCGACGGACCATAGCCGGTTTCGAACAGCACGTGGCCCTTCGCTGGGCCGTCCGGGTAGCGGTCGAGCAGCTTGCGCGCCTCCTCGAACGGCCACGCCTTATTGATCAGCGCCGCGGCGCGAAATTCGGTCGCGTTGTTCATTTGTTCCCGGTACACGAGCGAGTGTGAACCCGTCCTTGCCATACCCGGCGCTCGTCGCAAACCACGCGGGCATCTGGATCGACGCGGTGCCGGTGTCGCGGAGCGAGGCGATCCGGCGCGCGGCGGATACGCCGATGCTGCTGCTCAACGCGGCGGTGACGGCAAGCCGGCTCGGCTATCCCGAATTGTCGGGCATGGACCTGCTCGAATTGTTCGCCTTCGTCCATCCGGCGCGCTTCGTCGTGCCGACGGCGGGGGGGCTCGCGCGCGTGCTCGACCTGCCGGCTCCCGGCGAGGGCGCGGCGGAGACCGGCTTCCTGCGCGATGCCGCGGCGGCACTACTCGACCGGCTCGCCGCCCCCGATTGGCGCGAGCGGCACGGCGCCTACGGCATCGCCCAAGCGCTCGCCCGATTGCGCTGGAGCTGGGGCGGCGAAATCGCACGGCGGATCAAGCAACCCGAGCGCCCCGAGCGAACCGTCTTCACGACGCTGCCGAAGTGGGAAGATGCGGCACTGCGCCCGAAGCCGCGTGATGTCGCGGTCGGCGACGGCGACGTCGACGCGCGGCTCGACCGGATGCTCGGCATCGGCGCCGAACGCCGCGACGGACAGCGCGCCTATGCCCGCGCCGCCGCGCACGCCTTCCGCCCGCGCAGCCTCGCCTCGGCGCCGAACGTCGCGCTGATCGAAGCCGGGACCGGCATCGGCAAGACGCTCGGCTATCTCGCCCCGGCGACGCTCTGGGCCGAGACGGCGCAGGGGACGGTGTGGCTGTCGACCTATACCAAGGCGCTCCAGCGCCAGCTCGATCACGAAACCGCGCGTGCCTACGACCCCGCGGTCAAGGCGGCGAAGGTCGTCGTCCGCAAGGGCCGCGAGAATTACCTGTGCCTGCTCAATCTCGAGGACGCGGTCCAGGGCGGGTTCGCCGGGCGCGCGGCGATCTTCGCGCAGCTCGCCGCGCGCTGGGCCGAGTACAGCCGCGACGGCGACATGGTCGGCGGCGACCTGCCCGGCTGGCTCTCGACCTTGTTCGGGCGCGCGGCGTTCGCGGCGCTGACCGACCGGCGCGGCGAGTGCGTCTATGCCGGCTGCCCGCACTACCGGACGTGCTTCATCGAGCGCAGCACGAGGGCGAGCGTCCACGCCGACCTCGTCATCGCCAACCACGCGCTGGTGATGATCAACGCCGTCCGCGGGCGCGCCGAGGGGGCGGCGATGACGCGGATCGTGTTCGACGAAGGGCATCACCTGTTCGACGCCGCCGATGCGACTTTCGCCGTCGCGCTGACCGGCAACGAGGCGATCGAGATGCGGCGCTGGATCCTCGGGCCGGAAAAGAGCGCGCGGGGGCGGCGGCGCGGCCTGTCGGCGCGGCTGTCCGACCTGATCAGCTACGACGACGAGGGGGCGCTGGCGTTGGAGGAAGCCTCGCGTGCCGCCCGCGCGCTGCCCGGCGACGGCTGGGGCGGTCGCCTGGTAGCCGGCATTCCCGACGGCCCGGTCGAGGCGCTGCTCGCGGCGGTGCGCGCGCAGGTCTTCGCCCGCGCCGCCGACCGGCCGGGACACAGCGAAGCCGGCTACAGCCTCGAGACCGAGGTCGCCGAGGTTCAGCCGGCGGTCGTCGAGGCGGCCGAGGTCGCGGCGCAGGCGCTCGACGCATTGGGCCGTCCGCTCGCGGCGCTCGAGGCGCGGCTGGTCGCGGTGCTCGACGACGCCCCCGACTGGCTCGACGGCGCGGCACGCGCGCGGGTCGAGGGCGCAGCGGCGGGATTGCGGCTGCGCTGCCAGACGCTCGGCAGCTGGGTCGGGCTGCTCGCGCGGCTCGGCGGGCCGGCAGATGCCGACTTCATCGACTGGTTCGCGGTCGACCGAATCGAGGGCCGCGAGCTCGACGTCGGCGTCCACCGCCACTGGCTCGACCCGACCCGCCCGCTGGCCAAGGCGGTGCTCGAGCCCGCGCACGGCATCGTCGTCACCTCGGCGACGCTGCGGGCGCGGACGCTCGCGCCGACCGCCGATGGCGATGACTGGCGCAGTTCGGAACTGCGGACCGGCGTGTCGCACCTGGCGTTGCCGGCGCAGCGCTTCGCGGTCGACAGCCCGTTCGACTATGCCGCGAACGCGCGCGTCCTGATTGTCCCCGGCGTCAAGCGCGGCGACGTCGCCCCGCTCGCCGTCGCGTACCGGCGGCTGATCGAGGCCGCCGACGGCGGCACGCTCGGACTGTTCACGGCGATCGCGCGGCTCAAGGCGGTCCACGCCCGCATCGCCGACCCGCTGGCGAAGGCGGGGTTCCCGCTCTACGCGCAGCACGTCGACCCGATCGACACCGGCACGCTCGTCGACATCTTCCGTGCCGAGCCGCGCGCGTCGCTGCTCGGCACGGATGCGTTGCGCGACGGCGTCGACGTCCCCGGCCAGTCGCTTCGCCTCGTCGTCATGGAGGGCGTGCCGTGGCCGCGCCCGACCGTCCTCCACGCCGCGCGGCGTGCAGCGTTCGGCGGCGCAGCCTACGACGACCTCGTCACCGCCGGCCGGCTGGCGCAGGCGTTCGGGCGGCTGATCCGCCGCGCCGACGACCGCGGTACGTTCGTCCTTATCGGCCCCGCCGTCCCGTCGCGCCTCCTCGCCGCCTTCCCGCCGGGGACGCGGATCGACCGCGTCGGCATCGATGTCGCCGTCGCCGCCGTCGCCGACGGCCAGCGTGTCGCGGCCCCCGCCGGGTAAACCCTCGTTGTCATCGTCGCGCGCTACCGCTACGGGCGGACGCTCGTGACGAAAGGCCGACGCCGTGAAGACGCTGACCTTGCTCCGCCATGCCAAGTCGACGTGGGACGATCCCGTCGAACGCGACTTCGACCGGCCGCTGAACGGCCGGGGGCGGCGTGCGGCGGCGCGGATTGGGCAGTGGCTCGGCGACGAGGAAGCGGCGTTCGACCATGTCCGCGCCAGTCCCGCCGTGCGGGTCCGCCAGACAATCGAGGGGGTCGAGGACGGCTTGCGGCGCAAGCTCAACCCGATGTTCGACGCGCGCATCTATCTCGCCAGCGCAGTCACCCTGCTCGATATCGTCCAGGGGTTCGAGAGTGGGGCGGCGACCGGCCTGCTGATCGGGCACAACCCTGGGCTCGAAGACCTGCTGCTGCTGCTCACCCCCGACGCCGATCCGCTGCGGGGCGAGGCCGAGATCAAGTACCCGACCGCGACGGTGGCGGTGCTCGACCTCGATATCGCGACATGGCGCGACGCCGGGGCGGGCTGCGCGCACCTCCGTAGCTTCGTCCGCCCGCGCGATCTCGACGCGAGCCTAGGACCCGATGACTGAGGCCGCGCGCTGTCCCGACTTAATTATCGCCCAACTGCGGCTATGACGGTCAGAGGCACAGCCGGCTAGCGATAGAGCGGGCGGATCGCGGCGAGATCGTTGCGGATCGTCGTCGCGGCGACCCCGCCCTCGCCCATCGCATGGCTGATCTGGTCGAGCCCGAGGACGACGTCGCCGGCGGCGTAGAGCCCGGGCACGCTCGTCCGCTGGTGCGTATCGACGACGACGCAGCCGGCATTCTCGGTCTTCGCGCCGAGCGCCTCGGCCAGCTCCGAATGTACCACCGAGCCCATCGCGGGATAGACGCTGGCGAACGACCGCCGCCCGTCGGCGGTCGTGAACAACAGTCGCTCGCCGTCGAGGCTGAAGTCGGTCGCCGGACCGTCGATGAGAACGACGCCGGCGGCGGCGAGGTCGCGGCGCTGCGTCGCCGTCAGGTCGTGCGGCCCATCGGGCGCGACCAGCGTCAGGTCGGCGGTATAGCCGCGCAGGAACAGCGCCTCCTTGGTGCCGCGCTCGCCGGTACCGATCACGCCGACGTGGCGGTCGGTCACCTCGAAGCCGTCGCAGATCGGACAGTAGCGGAGCGCACCGGCGGCCAGCGCGGCGGCATGGAGCGCCTCCTCCATGGCCGGGCGGCGATTGACCACGCCGGTCGCCAGCAGGATCGCACGTGCCGTGTAGCTTCCGTCGCGGCCATGCACGGTAAAGCCGTTGCCGTCGCGCTCGATGCGATCGATCCGGCCAGGGATCACCGCCGCGCCATATTCAACCGCCTGATCGCGCATCGCCGCGACCAGCGCAGGTCCGGTGATCCCGCCCGGATAGCCGGCATGGTTCCGGGTCAGCGGGATCGTTGCCGCACGGCTGTTGCCGTCGTCGACGACGAGTGTCGTCAGATGGAATCGCGCGAGATAGATCGCCGCCGTCAGCCCGGCAGGGCCGCCGCCGATTACGAGGATGTCGCTTTGCTTCGGTTCGGCCATGATCCGGTCCCCTTGGCCATTGAGCCGTCGCTCAATTCGCGATGTGTCGATCGTGTTCCCCGGCCTTGCGTGCCGCCTTGCGCTCGGCCGCCTCGGCCTTGCGTTCGCGCTTGCCGCGTTTGCGGTCGCGCTCCTTCTGGCTCGGGGCAACGGTATTGATCCCCGCGCCGACGACGCGGACCGGCAGGGTGACGACATCGACCGCCGCGCCGACCACCGTCGTCACGCAGCCGCCAAGCAGCGTCGCCGCGACGATGGCGGCAACGGCGCGGATCACACCGTAAAGCTCTCGCCGCAGCCGCACTGCCCCTTGGCGTTGGGATTATTGAAGACGAAGCCCGCGGCGAAATCGTCTTCGGCCCAGTCCATCTCGCTGCCGATCAGGTACATCAGCGAGCCGCCATCGATGAACAGCGTGCCGCCCGGGGTCGCGACCGCCTCGTCGCCGGGCTTCGCTTCGGTGACATAAGTCAGCGAATAGGCGAGACCCGAGCAGCCGCGCTTCGGCGTCGTCAGCCGGACGCCGGCGGCCGCCTCGGGGGCCTTGGCGATCAGATCGGCGATCCGCGCCGCGGCGTTCGCGGTGACGGTGATCGGCGCAGGACGCGGGCGGCGCACGCGAGGCTCGGCGATGGCGGCGTCCATCACAGCATCCCCAGTTCGAGCTTGGCCTCGTCCGACATCTTGCCCGGATCCCATGCCGGGTCCCAGACGAGATTGACGTCGGCGGTGGCGACGCCGGGGACGGTCATCACCCGCATCTCGACTTCGCCCGGCATCGTCTCGGCGACGGGGCAGTTCGGCGTCGTCAGCGTCATCGACACGGTGACGTGGCCCTCGTCGACCTCGACCCCGTAGATCAGGCCCAAGTCATAGATATTGACCGGGATTTCGGGGTCGAAGATGCCGCGCAGCGCCTCGATCACCGCATCGTGAACCTCGCCGCCGGCCGCGTCGGCCGGAACCGTCGCGGGCGGCTGGTTGAGAAAGCCTTCGAGGTAATCGCGCTGATGCGCCGAGCCGACCGGTGGCGCTTTCGCCACCACGGGGGCCGCATCGACCTCCTCGATCTGGAAACTGCGCTCGTTCATCCGAAGATCCTCGTCACCCGCTTGACCCCGTCGACCAGCCGCTCGACGTCGTTCATGTCGTTGTAAACCGCGAAGCTCGCGCGCGCCGTCGCCGGTACGCCGAGCAGGTGCATCAGCGGCTGGCAGCAGTGGTGCCCGGCGCGGATCGCGACTCCGCCTTCGTCCAAGATGGTGCCGATGTCGTGCGGATGCACCCCGTCGATCGCGAAGCTGACGATGCCGGCCGAGTCCTCCGGACCGAACAAGGTCAACGAGTTGATACCGCGAAGCGCCTCCCGCGCGGCCCGGGCGAGGCCGCGTTCGTGCGCATCGATCTGCGCGATGCCGATGTTTTCGACATAGTCGATCGCCGCCGCCAGTCCGATCGCGCCGACGATGTGCGGCGTCCCCGCCTCGAACCGCGCCGGCGCGGGGGCATAGGTCGAACGCTCGAACATGACCGTCTCGATCATCGAGCCGCCACCGTGCCACGGCGGCATCGCGGCCAAGATGTCGCGTCGCGCCCACAGCACGCCGATCCCAGTCGGGCCGTAGAGCTTGTGCCCCGAAAAGGTGTAGAAATCGGCACCGAGCGCGGCGACGTCGATACCGAGCCGCGGCGCCGCCTGGCACCCGTCGACCAAGAGCAGCGCCCCAACCGCATGCGCCGCGATCGCGATCCGCGCGACATCGGTGACGCCGCCGAGCACGTTCGACAGGTGCGTGATCGCAACGAGCTTGGTCCGCGGGGTCAGCATCGCCTCGAGCGCATCGAGGTCGATCTGCTGGTCGGCGGTCAGCGGGGCGACGTCGATCTCGATGCCCGTGCGGTCGCGCAGGAGCTGCCACGGCACGATATTGCTATGGTGCTCAAGCGCCGAGATCAGGATGCGGTCGCCCGGCTTGAGCGTGTTGCCCCAGCTGTTGGCGACGAGGTTGATCGCCTCGGTCGCGCCGCGGGTAAAGACGATCTCGTTGGCCGTGCCGCCGATAAAGGCCGCTACGCGCGCTCGCGCCGCTTCGTAGCGCTCGGTCATCGTCGCCGAACGCGCATATACGCCGCGATGGACGGTCGCGTACTCGGGGCCATAGGCGCGGGCAATCGCGTCGATGACGACCGCCGGCTTCTGCGCCGTCGCCGCCGAATCGAGATACGCCCAATTGTCGGCGAGCCCAGGAAAGTCGGCACGATGATTGTGGCGAAGATTGAACACGGGCGCGTTCATGCGAGCCTCCGCAACCAGTCGACCGCGCGGGCGGCAAAAGGCTCGTTCTCGGTCAGGGCGTCGGCGATGAACGCCTCGGTTAGCAGCGCCTTCGCCTCGTCGGCACCGATGCCGCGGCTAGCGAGATAAAATAGCGCATTGGCGTTCAACTCACCGACGGTTGCGCCGTGCGCGCACTTTACGTCGTCGGCAAAGATTTCAAGCTCGGGCTTGGCATTGGCGGTCGCGCCGCGCGACAGCAGCAGCGCCTTGACCGACTGCACCGCATCAGACTTCTGCGCGTCGCGGGCGACCGCGACCTTGCCGAGGAAGCTGCCGGTCGCGCGGTCGTCGAGGACGGTGCGGACCGTCTGATGACTCGTCGCATTCGGCTCGGCGTGGCGCACGGTGGTGACGATTTCGAGCGTCTGCTCAGCCCGCCCGAGGATGACGCCACCCAGCTCGAAATGCGCCCCTTGCCCGAGCGTGACGTCGAGCGCGACGCGGCCATAGGCGCCGCCGAGATTGAGCACGGTCATGTCGAGCCGCGCCTCCGCCCCGACGGTGATGTCGAGCTGGACGATCCCGACTGCGCCGTCGTCGGCGTCCTGCAGGATGTCGCGAGTCGCCATCGTGCCCGCGGGGACGACAAGCATCTCGGGCGCGGCAACCGGCCAGACACGCGCGACGGCGGCGAGATCGCTGTAGCGCCACGCCTCGTCGCGCCGGGTTGGGAGTGCGGTCATGCTGCCCATCACGCTGCAATATCCTGATACCCGTCGCGTTCGAGCGTTAGCGCGAGATCGGGGCCGCCGCTGCGGACGATCCGCCCGCCGACGAGGACATGGACCCGGTCGGGGACGACATAGTCGAGCAGCCGCTGGTAATGGGTGATCAGCAAAGTCGCGCGGGTCGGCGAGCGCCCGCGGTTGATTCCGTCCGACACGACGCGCAGCGCATCAATGTCGAGCCCCGAATCGGTCTCATCGAGCACGGCGACACGCGGGTCGAGCACCGCCATCTGCACCATCTCGTTGCGCTTCTTCTCGCCGCCCGAGAAGCCGACGTTGACCGGGCGCTTGAGCATGTCCATCGACAGGCCAAAGCCCTCGGCCTCGGTCCTGATCAGCTTCATGAACTCGGCCCCCGACGCCTCCGCCTCGCCGCGCGCACGCCGCTGGGCGTTGAGCGCGGTACGCAGGAAGGTCAGGTTCGACACGCCGGGGATCTCGACCGGATATTGCAGCCCGAGGAACAGTCCCGCCGCCGCACGCTCGTGCGCGTCGAGCGCGAGGAGGTTGGTGCCGTCGAGCGTGACGCTGCCGCCGGTAACCTCGTACCCGGCGCGGCCGGCAAGGACGTACGACAGTGTCGACTTGCCCGCGCCGTTCGGGCCCATGATCGCATGCACCTCGCCGGCGCCGACGGTCAGGCTCAGCCCGTTCAGGATCGTCTTGCCGTCGATCGTGGCGTGGAGATCGGTAATCGTCAGCATTATTTGGCGCTCATCTGGTTCTGCCGATCAACGACGATCGTCGTCGCCTCGGCACGCATGTCGTTTTCCATCGCCGCGACCGATTGATCGGCGACGGCGGCGGTGTACGCCGGGGTCGACTTCGGCGAGCCGATGACCTGAAACTTGGCGACCTTGGCGACGAGCGCGCCGCGCGCTGGCGCACACGCCTTGACCGCCGCCTCGACGAGATCGGCGGGCAACCCGGTCGGCGTCGCCAGCTTCTTCGCTTCGTCGTAGACGCACGTCGCATACGCGGTCATGGCCGCATCGACCGATGACCGCGCGGTCTGGCCGGGGGCCGGCGCGCGCGGTGCCGGCGCATCGCACGCGGCGAGCGCGAGCAGGCCGAGCAGGGCGACGCGGCTATCCAACCGACCCCTCCAGGCTGATGCCGAGCAGCTTCTGCGCTTCGACCGCAAACTCCATCGGCAGCTGCTTGAGCACCTCGCGGCAGAAGCCATTGACGATCAGCGCGACCGATTCCTCGGCATTCAGCCCGCGCGACATCGCGTAGAACAGCTGGTCGTCGCTGATCTTCGACGTCGTCGCCT
>CAXTPH010000014.1:0-19722 GCA_964245955.1 uncultured Sphingomonadaceae bacterium
GCTCGGCGCGCGGATCGTGACCTTTGCCGAGGTGTCGCGCGAGCGGATCGCGACGCTCGATGTTTCGGGCGTGCTCGCGATCGCGGTCACCTATCTCGATCTCGAAGGCAATCCGGCGCATCTGCGGACGCTGCTGCGCCGCCTGCGCGAACGGCTCCCAGGCGTGCCGGTCACGCTCGGGCTATGGCGTCGCGGCGAGACCGAGACCGACGCGCCCGATACCGATCAGATCGCCGCGAACCTGCGCGAGATGGTCATTCACTGTCGCGACATCGCCGAGGCAGGGGCCGCCGCCGATCGCGACCTGCTGTCCGCGTTCGGCTAGCTCGCCGGGCGGTATTCGGCCTGGATCAGCAATTCGACGTCGTCGCCGACAAACTGCGTGCCGTAGGTCATGCCCCAGTCGCTGCGCTTGATATGCGCGGTGGCCGAGACACCGAACGCCGGGGTCTTGAACATCGCATTCGGCTGCATCGTGCCGTTGAGCACGGCGTCGAGCACGACCGGCTTGGTCACGCCGCGCATCGTCAGCAGCCCCGAAATCTTCGCGGTCTTGCCCGCCGCGGTGCTTCCGGTCGAGACGAACTTGATCTCGGGAAAGTCCTTGCCGTCGAGAAATTTGGCGTCGCCGCCGATCTCGCCGTCGAAGTCGACCTTGTCGGGAAACGGGAAATCGGTGCGGACCGACTTCGCCTCGATCGTGACGGCGAGCTTGCTCTTCGCAACGTCGGCAGCATCGAGTTCGACCGTCGACGAAATCTTCGTCATCCGCGCGGTGTAGTTCGACAGGCCGAGGTGCATCAGGCGGAAGGTAACGCTGGTATGCGCCGGGTCGTTGACATACTTGCCCGACGGCACGTCGAGCGTTGCCGCCGCGATCGGGCTGGCGGCGAGCATGGCCGCAATAGCAAGCAGGCGACGCATGGCGAGTTCCTTATGCGGTGGCGGCGGCGATCGACGCGACCGCGCGCTGGCGATCGAACAGAACGGTGATCTGCGACAGCGAGAACAGGTGCGCGTAGATCAGCCCCATCATCCCGTTCTGGATCATCTTGCGCGCCTGGTCGCCGCGCAGATTCTGCAGCCGCTCCTCGGCGACCATGCGGAAGCCGCGGTAGATGCTCGGCTCGGGCATGTCGGGCTGCTGGATCGTGACCTCGCCGTCGGTCAAGAGGTTGAGCTTTTCGAGCTCCTCCATGAACCCGCGCGTGCGGGCGACCGCCTGCTCGAACTGCTCGCAGAACTCGAGGATGCCCTTGGTCGTCGCGGTCGGCTGGTCGCCGTCGAACAGCTTGTTCTCCGCCTCAGGCGTGATGATGTTCGACGTGTCGTCGAAACACAGCGACAGCTCGTTGGCGTCGGGCCCGAGCTTGGCGAGCATGAACGGATAGCGCCGGACGAAGGCGGGCAGATACGCCCCGTCCTGCCAGCGGCCCTCGGGGCCGACGAACAGGTTGAGTCCATCGGTCAGGCTGAGCAGCGCGAGCGGCGCCGGGTTTTCGCCCATGCCGAAGATGATCGGGAAGCTACGCTGGGCCATCGAGAATTCGTCGACCGTCACCGGAATCGCGTGCGTGATCGAGGTCCAGCTCAGGCTATCCTGCACGGCAAGGCCGTAATCCTGATGGAACTGGGTCGAGACCGGTATGAGCGAATTATAGAAGAGCGGCAGTTGCGACGCGGGCGTGGAAGCCATTGACCGGACTTTCGTGGCGATAAGCGGCGGCACCCCCCACGGGCCCGCATGTGCGAGCCGCTGTACGGAGCGCGACGCGCGGGTGCAAGCGCCGGCAAAGTTGCGCGGGCGATCGCGGCCGACGCGTCAGGCGATGATCTTGCCTGGGTTCATGATACCCAAGGGGTCGAGCGCCGCCTTGATCGCGCGGATCGCCGCGAGCTTGCCGGGATCGCCAAGACGGGCGAGCTCGGCCGTCTTGATGCTGCCGATGCCGTGCTCGGCGGCGATCGAGCCGTGCGCCGCGGCGACGAGATCGTTGACCGCCGGTGTGATGGCCGGTCCATGCGCGTCGACCCACGCCGCGCTGTCGCTCCCCGCCGGCGCGCGGACGTTGAAATGGACGTTACCGTCGCCGAGGTGGCCGAAAGCGAGCACGCGCGACCCCGGCCACCGCGCCTCGATCGCCGGGGCGGCGCGGGCGATGAAGCCGGGCATCGCCCCGACCGGCACCGAGATGTCGTGCTTGACGGCGACCCCGTCACGCCGCTCGGCTTCGGGCAGCGTCTCGCGCAGCTGCCACAGCGCCGCTGCTTGCGCTTCGGATTGGGCAACGACCGCGTCGGCGACTCCGGCCTCGCCGAGCAGGTCGGCGAGCGCGGCCGCGAGCCCTGCATCGGCGCGAACCGAGGTCAATTCGATCAGAACGTGCCACGGGTGGACCCCGGCCAGCGGCGCACGCAGACCAGTTCCGACAACGAGCTCGACCCCCGCCTGCGGGATCAGCTCGAAGCTCTCGACGACGTCCCCGAGCCGGTCGCGCAGCAGCGACAGCAGGCTAAGCGCCGCGGCGGGACTGGCGACGCCGGCCCAAGCGACGGCGGTATCGCGTGGCGCGGGCACCAGCCGCAACACGACGCGGGTCACGATGCCAAGCGTGCCCTCCGACCCGATCAGGAGTTGCTTGATGTCGTACCCGCTGTTGTCCTTGACCAGCGGGTCGAGCTGGTCGAGCACCGCTCCCGATGGCAGCACTGCCTCGAGCCCGGCGACGAGCGCGCGCATCGTCCCGTGGCGGACGACCTGCACACCACCGGCGTTTGTCGCGACGAGCCCGCCGATCGTCGCACTGCCCTTTGCCGCGAGGCTCAGCGGGAACGCGAGTCCCGCCCTGCGCGCGGCGATATGGACGTTTTCGAGGATCGCGCCTGCGCCGACCGTGATCGTCGAACCGGCCGGATCGGGCGCCGCGATCGCGTCCATCCGTGTCATCGAGACGATGATGCTGCCGCCGTTGGCGCGTGGAATGCCGCCGCCGACGAGCCCGGTGTTGCCGCCTTGCGGGACAAGGGCGATGCCACCCGCAGCCGCGGCCGCGACGATCGCCGCGGTCGCCTGCGTCGTTCGCGGCCAGACGATCAGCCCGGCGTCACCCCTGATCCGTCCACGCCAATCGACCAGATGCGGGGCGAGGATCGACGGGTCGTCGCTCCACCCGTCCCCGACGATGGATTTGATCGAGTGGGACCGGCTTGCCACACCTTCGAGCATAAGCTGCAATGGCGATGGGTGAAAGCCGACGCGGACGTTGACCCCTCCGCCCGCGACCGCCAAGTTCACCCCGAGTTCAACAGCGACAGGCAATGCGCTGCTTTGTGATACGGTTTGACACCCCGCGATTGGCTTCCAGGCTCTTTCTTTACGGTGCGGCGGTCACAGCCCTGCTCACGGCGGGAACGAGCGGCGGCGCGACCCCGCACGCGGCGAGGGTCCGTTCGGCGTCCCACGTTCACTCGGGTTTGGCGGGCACAGCGCCGCGTCTCAGCGCCGCGCGCGCCGCGAAAACGCGATGCATCGGGGTGGACCACGTCGCCGGCGCGGTGGTCTTTGGTGACCGCGCAGTCGAGCTGACTATGAACGGCGGCGACCGGTGGCGGATGACCTTCGCCCAGGCCTGCCCCGCACTCAGTTTCTACCAGGGATTTTACTACCGGCGCGCGATCGCGGGCAAACTATGCGCCGGACGCGATGCCGTGATCGCCCGGTCGGGCGGTGACTGCCCGATCGATATGATCGTCAGGCTAGGTGCGGCTCACCGCTAGGCGGTGAACTGTGACAAATCCGCCACGCGCGCGGAGACTTGTCGGCCCGCGACACAATTCACCATCGTGGTCCGTGGACAAGTCGCGGGCAGGAAGTTCAGATATCTCATCCCGGCGGTACCATCCGCAGGGCGCTGACCGGCGGATGCAACTGCGGGCGGTGTGATTTTCTGGGGAGAGATACATGCGCATGATCGCTGTTGCGTCGCGGGCCGTTCTGGCGTCCGGCGTTTCGTTATTCGCTTTGTTGAACGCCGGCACTGCGCTCGCGCAGGCTACGAGCACGGCAGCGACCGATGCGCCGAACGCCGCTGCCGCCGCGGCCACGGGGAGCTACAACGCGCTCGACGAGATCGTCGTCACCGCCCAGCGCACGTCGCAGAGCCTGCAGGACGTGCCGATCGCCGTCACCGCCTTCACCGCGCAGAGCCTCGCGGCGCAGCAGATCAACAACTCGTCCGACCTGCAGCTGACCCTGCCGAACATCACCTTCACCAAGAGCAACTTTACCAGCGGCGTCTTCACCATCCGCGGCGTCGGCGACCTGTGCGTCGGCGTCACTTGCGATTCGGCGACCGCGATCCACATCAACGACCTGCCGCTGTTCGGCACGCGCATCTTCGAGACCGATTATTTCGATCTCGAGCGCGTCGAGGTCCTGCGTGGCCCGCAAGGGACGCTGTACGGGCGCAACGCCACCGCCGGCGTCGTCAACTTCATCACCGCCAAGCCCGACCTGAAGGCGATCCACGCCGCGGTCGAGGGTGAATACGGCAACTACAACGACTATCGCGTCAAGGGCATGATCAACGTGCCGTTGACCGACACGCTCGGCGTCCGGCTCGCTGGTAACTATCTCAAGCGCGACGGGTATACCCAGAACCTCTATGACAACACGCGCATCGACGGTCGCGACGAATACGCGGTTCGCGGGTCGATCCGCTGGCGTCCCGAGCCGAACACGACGATCGACCTCATGGGCTATTACTTCCATGAGAAGGACAATCGCCTGCGCAACCAGAAGCAGCAGTGCCTGCGCGATCCGACCGGCGTTCTCGGGTGTTTGCCCGGCGCGTTGACGACGGCGTCGGGGCAGAATGGCGTGACTAACCAAAACGCGACGCTCGGCAGCATTTTCGCGTCGCAGCAACTGCTGACCGTCGCAACGGCAGCGTTCCGCACATCGGCGGCGGGCAACGCGCTCGCCAATGGCCTGATCGCGCTGAATTCGGGCAGCCTCTACGGCCCCGATGGCTACGCGAACGCCATCAACCCGCAGGATCCGCGCCAGGTCTATACGGCGTACCAGCCGCGCTATTTCGCCGACGAGATCAACGCGACTGTCAAGGTTGAGCACGACTTTGGTAAGGTCAAGCTCGACGTCTCCGGCCTCTATCAGCGGAACACGGTCGATTCGACCCAGGATTACGATCTCGCCGTCCAGAGCGCCGCCCCGCTTCAGGCTGGCCTCGCGACGGCCCGCGCCTATGCCGGCGGTGCCGGCGGAGCGCTGCTGTCGCAGATCGCGCCGGGGATCAACGCAATCAATCCCTCTGCCGGCGTCTACTGCACCTCGTCGGCCTTCGATACAACCGGCACCGGTGTCTTCGGCGGCCACGCGTCTTGCGGGGCGGTGCCGCTCAACTTCGACCGCTCCATCCAACGCAACGAAGGCTATACCGGCGAGGCGATCCTGACGACGCAACTCGACGGCAAGCTCAACTTCCTGCTCGGCGGCATCTACAACAGCTTCAAGACGAGCGAGAACAGCTATTACGTCAACTCGTTCGGTCTCGACTATGCCGCATCGGTGCTCGGCCTTGTCGGCACGGTTGGGGCCCAGGCCGCCGGCAGCACGACTTTCCCCGACAGCTACCGCGCGACACCTTATTATCGCAACAACACGAACAATTATCTGCTGAAGTCGTACGGTCTGTTCGGAGAAGCCTATTTCCAGGCGACGGACAAACTCAAGCTGACTGTCGGGCTGCGCTACAACAACGACCAGAAGACCGTCAGCGCCCGAACGTCGCTGTTCTCGGACGCGGCGGGCACTGCAGTATATCTGCCGTACGGCTCGACCAACCTGACGCAGGCGGTCGGCTACGCCAACCTCGACTACGACGCCGTCAACGCCGGCAACCAACCGTTCCAGACTGGCAAGGTCAGCTTCTCCGAAGTTACCGGGCGCGCCGTACTCGACTATAAGATCACCGACGAAAGCCTGGTCTACGCTTCCTATTCGCGTGGCTACAAATCGGGCGGCATCAATCCGCCACTGTCGCCGGGAGCAGGCGTGCCCGTCGCATTCAGCCCCGAGTTCATCGACTCGTTCGAAGTGGGCTCGAAGAACACCTTCCTCGACGGCACCCTGCGGCTCAATCTCGCGGCGTTCTACTACAAGTACAAGAACCTGCAGATCAGCCGCATCGTCCAGCGGACCGCGGTCAACGACAATATCAATGCCAACATCTACGGCGTCGAGGCCGATGCCATCATCGAACCGATCCGCGCCTTCGCGGTCAACGTCGGCTTCAGCTACTTGAAGACGTCGGTGTCGGGCGATTCCTTCTTCGCCAACCCGCGCGATCCGAGCGGCGGTCGTGGCGACGCGGTGATCATCAAGGACATCACCACCGCCGCCAACTGCGCCGTCGTGCCGACAACCCCGGGCAACGTTGCCGGGGTCAACGGTTACGTCACGGCGATCAACAGCGCGATCGGCCTCGCGGCGCCGACCGCCTTCCCGGCAGGCAGCGGGATCCAGGGCAGCACGACGGGCGCCTTCGGCATCTGCAGCGCGCTCACCGGAAGTGCGGCGACCGTCGGCACGCTGTTCGGCGGCGTCAGCGTCGCCAACGACGGGGTCAAGGTCAACGTCCGTGGCAACCAGCTGCCGCAGTCGCCGAAGTTCAAGGCTTCGGCGGGTGCGCAGTACACGTTCGAGATCGGCAACGGTCTCTCGATCGTTCCGCGCTACGACATCTCGATGACCGGCAACAGCACGGGCAGCATCTTCAACGATGCCCCCGATCGCATCCCGAGCTACATCATCCAGAACGCGCAGGTGCAGGTGAACGGCAAGGACGACCGCTGGTTTATCCGCGGGTTCGTTCAGAACATCGGCAACAGCAATTCGACCACCGGCCTCTATGTCACCGACCAGTCGTCGGGTCTGTTCACCAACATCTTCACCCTCGAACCGCGCCGCTACGGCATTGCCGGAGGCATCAAGTTCTAGCCGTTCGATACGTCCACGGAAGGGCGGGGAGCAATCCCCGCCCTTTTTTTAATTATCTGTGCGTGGCAAGGCCCATCGTGCGCGGTTGACTTTTCAACCAAACTTTGCGCAAGCGCGCTGGAATTGTGCGCGCGATAATCGCGGACGGCACCGTCCCCAAGGACCTGCATGAGTTTCGAAGCACTGGGCTTGTCGGACGAGTTGCTCCGCGCAGTCGAAGACAGCGGCTATACGACGCCTTCGCCGATCCAGGCGAGCGCGATCCCGAGCGTGCTGATGGGCCGCGACATCATCGGGGTGGCCCAGACCGGGACCGGCAAGACCGCGTCGTTCGTCCTGCCGATGATCGATATCCTGTCCGAAGGCCGCAGCCGGGCGCGGATGCCGCGGTCGCTGATCCTCGAGCCGACCCGCGAGCTGGCGCAGCAGGTCAGCGAGAATTTCGTCAAATACGGTAAGTATCACAAACTCAACATGGCCCTGCTGATCGGCGGCGTCGCGATGGGCGACCAGTTGAGCGCGCTCGAAAAGGGCGTCGATGTCCTCATTGCGACGCCAGGTCGGCTGATGGATCTGTTCGGCCGTGGCAAGATCATGCTCAACGCCTGCGGGTTGCTGGTGATCGACGAAGCTGACCGCATGCTCGACATGGGCTTCATCCCCGACATCGAGGAAATCTGCACCAAGCTTCCGGCGGTGCGCCAGACATTGCTGTTTTCGGCGACGATGCCGGGGCCGATCAAGAAGCTCGCCGATCGCTTCATGACCGACCCGAAGCAGATCGAGGTCGCGCGTCCGGCGTCGACCAACGCCTCGATCGCGCAGTTCATCGTCGAGACCAACGCCCGCGGCAAGCGCGCGGCGCTCCGCAAGCTGCTCGCCGACCCCGAGGTCAAGAACGCCATCGTCTTCTGCAACCGCAAGAAGGACGTTCGCGAGCTCGCTGACGTGCTGAAGAAGGCCGGGCTGTCGGCCGGCCAGATTCACGGCGACATGGAGCAGGGCGACCGCATCCGCGAGCTCGACCGCTTCAAGTCGGGAGCAATCCTCGTCCTCGTCGCGTCCGACGTCGCCGCGCGCGGCCTCGACGTGCCGGGCGTCAGCCATGTCATCAACTACGACGTGCCGCACCATGCCGAAGACTATGTTCACCGCATCGGCCGCACCGGGCGCGCCGGACTGACCGGGATCGCCTACACGCTGATGACCCCCGAGGAAGCCGACAACCTTCACGAAGTTGAGAAGCTGATCGGCCACAAGGTGCCGCGCCACAACGCGACCGCGGCGGTGCCCGACGAGGTCGAGGATGCCGCCGAGACGATCGCGGTACCGATCGACGCCCTCCCCGCCGCCGAGGCAGCGCGCGACGTCGAGGCCGAGGCCCGGCCGCCGCGCGACGGCGAGGCCCGCCCGCGCCGTCGCCGCGGCGGTCGCGGCCGCAAGCCCGACGGTGCGCCCAGTGAAGCAGCGCCCGCCGATCCCCGCGCCGTTCAGGTCGAGCCGGTACGCGCCGAGCCCCGCCGCCCGGAGGCGCGCGCCGAACCGCCTCGTGAAGCGCCGCGTCAGGTTCGCCCCGAGCCGCGCCGTGACGAGAAGCGCCGCGATGACAGTCGGCGGCATTCGAGCGACGATGGCCCGAGTGAGATCGGTTTCGGCAAGGACGTTCCCGCCTTCATGCTCGTCAAGGCGCGCGGCTGAAGCCGATACCGGCGAAGCGCGGGGTGCGTTAAGGTTTTTGCGCCGTCGCGTCTGTCGTCACGAGCACCCTCGGCTGGACCCCTGGGCGGGAACCGACGGGTCTTGGCGAAGTCGCGCGGGGTTGCGGTCGATCATTTTGTAGTGAGGCCGACCTGCTTTCGCCCCGGTGGACAACGGTTTCTCGCTGCGACTTTCCCGGCTACGATCCCGGCCAAACCACGGGGAGCGATCATGACCTACGACAACATCCGGTTCACCGAGGTCGACGGCGTCGCCACGCTGACGCTCAACCGCCCCGCCGCGCTCAATGCCCTGACGACCGACCTGATCGCCGAGATGATCGACGCGGTCGACCGGGTTCGTGACGAGGGCAGCGCGCGCGTTCTGCTGCTGACCGGTGCGGGTCGCGCGTTCTGCAGCGGCGCCGACCTTGCCACCGGCGGCGCGACCGGGTCGGCCCAGGGGCGCGGCCCGGTCGACGCCGGGCATCGCCTCGAAACCCATTTCAATCCGCTGCTCGAACGGCTGTTCGCGCTGCCGGTGCCGTTCATCACCGCGGTCAACGGCCCGGCCGCGGGGGCGGGCTGCTCGTTCGCGCTCGCCGGCGACATCGTCGTCGCAAGCGAGACCGCGTATTTCCTGCAGGCGTTCGTCAACATCGGCCTCGTCCCCGACGTCGGCTCGACATGGCTGCTGCCACGGCTCGCGGGCAAGGCACGAGCGCAGGCGATGATGATGCTCGGCGAAAAAGTGCCGGCGGCGACCGCGCTCGACTGGGGGATGATCTGGCAGGTCGTTCCCGACGCCGAGCTGATGGCAACTGCGACCGCACTGGCGGCGCGGCTCGCAGCCGGGCCGACCAAGACCTACGCGCTGATCCGCCACGGCATCCGCGACAGCCTCGACGCATCGCTGACCGAGGCGCTCGCGGTCGAGCGGCGCAACCAGCGCAGCGCCGGCCGCTCGCCCGATTTTGCCGAAGGGGTCAGCGCGTTCCTGCAGAAGCGGAAGCCGTCGTTCACCGGGAAGTGACGCTCCGCGACTGGGAATAACGCGCGACGAAGTTTGCGGCGAACGCCGCAAGCCGCCCGGCGGCGATCGCGTCGCGCAAGTCCTGCATCAGCGTCTGGTAGAACCAGATATTATGCTCGGTCAGCAGCATGGCGCCGAGCATCTCGCCCGATCGGATCAGATGGTGGAGGTAGGCGCGGCTCGCGGTTGCGCAGACCGGGCACGGGCAGTCGGGGTCGAGCGTTGCGTCGTCTTCTGCATGCTTGGCGTTGCGCAGGTTCACCGGCCCATCGTGGGTGAAAGCCTGCCCATTGCGCCCGGACCGCGTCGGCAGGACGCAGTCGAACATATCCACCCCGCGCTGCACCGCGCCGACGATGTCGTCGGGTTTGCCCACCCCCATCAGGTAGCGCGGGGCGTCGGCGGGCAACTGTGTGCAGGCATAGTCGAGGACGCCGAACATCGCCGCCTGCCCCTCGCCGACCGCAAGCCCGCCGATGGCATAGCCGTCGAAGCCGATCTCGCGCAGCGCCGCCGCCGAGCCCGCGCGCAGGCTTTCGTCGAGGCCGCCCTGCTGGATGCCGAAGATCGCGCCCGGGTGGTCGCCGCCGTCGAACGCCGCCCGCGACCGCGCCGCCCAGCGCATCGAGCGCGCCATCGCCGCCTCGACCACGGCGCGTTCGGCCGGTAACGCGACGAGTTCGTCGAACGCCATGACGATGTCGGAGCCGAGCAGCCGCTGGATCTCGATCGACCGCTCGGGCGTGATCAAATGCTTCGACCCGTCGAGATGCGAGGCGAACGATACGCCGTTCTCGCTGCGCCTGGTCAGACTACCGAGGCTCATCACCTGATAGCCGCCGCTGTCGGTCAGGATCGGGCCGTCCCACCCCATGAACTTGTGCAGCCCGCCGAGCCGAGCGATCCGCTCGGCCGTCGGGCGCAGCATCAGGTGATAAGTATTGCCGAGAATGATGTCGGCGCCCGCCGCGCGAACCTCGCGTGCGCGCATCGCCTTGACCGTGGCGGCGGTGCCGACCGGCATGAAAGCCGGTGTCCGGATCGTGCCGCGGCGAAGCGCGACCGCTCCCGTCCGCGCGGCGCCGTCGGTCGCCGTGAGGGTGAAGGCAAAGCGGGGAGGAACCATGGCGCGGGGATAGCAACCTTGCGCCTTCCCCGACAGGGGCGCTCGCCCCTTCCGCCGGCAAGCGAGGTCCTGAGAAGCATTGCTTTCTTGCCCTGTCCTACGCCCCTCCCCTAACAGCCTCCTCAATGAACCCGTTCACCATTCCCAACTTCCGCGCCTTCTTCGCCGCGCGCATCGCCGCCAACATCGCCAGCGCCATGCTCGTCATCGTTATCGGTTGGCAGGTTTACGATATCGCGCGGACGACGATGTCGACCAAGGATGCGGCGTTTCTGCTCGGGATGATCGGCCTCGCGCAGTTCCTGCCGCTGTTCGCGCTGACGCTCGTCGTTGGTTACGTCGCCGACCGGGTCGACCGGCGCCTGATTGCGCGCGCATCGACGGCGTTGGTGCTGGGCTGCGCCGCGCTGCTCGGCGGGCTGGCGTTGGCTCACCACGTCACGCTGACGGCATTATTTGTCGTCGCGGTACTATTGGGCGTCGGACGGGCATTTATCGGCCCGGCGCTGTCGGCGCTCGCCCCCAACCTCGTGCCGCGCGAGATGCTGCCGACCGCGATAGCGTGGAACTCGATCGGCTGGCAGGGCGGCGCGGTGGTGGGGCCGCCGATCGGCGCGTTCCTCTATGCCGCGTCGCCGGCCGCGCCCTATGTAATCGCAACCGTCCTGTTCGCCGTCGCCATCGTCGGGCTGTTCGCGATCACCCCGGTGCCGCGCCCCGCACGCTCCTCGCTGAGTCCGTGGCGGGCGGCCCTCGAGGGGCTCGGCTATGTCCGCCACAATCAGATCGTCCTCGGCGCGATCAGCCTCGACCTCTTCGCCGTCCTCCTCGGCGGGGCGACCGCGATGCTGCCGGTCTATGCCCGCGATGTCCTCCATGTCGGCGTCGCCGGGCTCGGACCGCTGCGCGCCGCGCCGGCGGCAGGGGCGGCGGTGACCGCACTCATTCTCACACGGCTGCCGATCGCGCGGCACGTCGGGGTCAAGATGTTCGCCTGTGTCGGGCTGTTCGGCGTTGCGACGATCGTCTTCGGCCTGTCGACCGACCTGTATTTGTCGCTCGCTAGCCTCGCGGTGCTGGGGGCCGCCGACATGATCTCGGTCTATGTCCGCTCGTCGCTGATCCAGCTCCACACCCCGGACGAGATGCGTGGACGCGTGTCGGCGGTATCGTCGGTATTCATCTCGGCGTCGAACGAGCTGGGCGAATTCGAGAGCGGTCTGACCGCGGCATGGCTGGGCCCGGTCGAGGCGGTCGTCGCCGGCGGCATCGGCGCGGTCGTCGTCACCGCGGTCTGGGCGTGGCGCTTCCCGGGCCTGCGCCGCGCCGACCGCTTCGTCGCGCCGCAAGAAGGCTCGCGCGCCGCGAGCGAAATCGCTATCCAGACCGAGCAGACGGAGACCGCGCGATGAAAGCAGATTCGATTCTCGCCACGATCGGCAACACGCCGCACATTCGCATGGCGCGGCTGTTTCCCGATCACGAAGTCTGGATCAAGTCCGAGCGGAGCAATCCCGGCGGATCGATCAAGGACCGTATCGCGCTGGCGATGGTCGAGGCGGCCGAGGCCGATGGCTCGCTCAAGCCAGGCGGCACGATCGTCGAACCGACGAGCGGCAACACCGGCATCGGCCTCGCGCTGGTCGGTGCGATCAAGGGCTACAAGGTCATCCTCGTCATGCCCGATTCGATGTCGATCGAGCGGCGGCGGCTGATGCTCGCCTATGGCGCGACGTTCGACCTGACTCCCCGCGCCGGGGGCGTGAAGGCGGCGATCGAGCGGGCCCATGCGATCGTCGCCGAGACGCCGAACAGCTGGATGCCACAGCAGTTCGAGAACCCGGCGAACGTCGCGGTCCACGTGCGGACGACGGCGCGCGAGATTCTCGAGGATTTCGACGAGATGCCGATCGACGCGATGATCACCGGCGTCGGCACCGGCGGCCACATCACCGGCGTCGCCGAGGCGCTCAAGCCGATTTGGCCTAAGCTCAAGGTGTTCGCCGTCGAGCCGACGCTGTCGCCGGTGATCTCCGGCGGGCAGCCGGGGCCGCACGCCATCCAGGGCATAGGCGCCGGCTTCATCCCCGCGAACCTTCACACCCAGACCCTCGACGGCGTCATTCAGGTCGATCCCAACGATGCCAAGACCTGGGCGCTGCGTGCGGCCAAGGAAGAAGGCATGCTCGTCGGTATTTCGAGCGGGGCGACGCTGTGTGCGATTGCCCAGAAGCTTCCCGAGCTTCCCGCCGGGGCACGGGTGCTCGGCTTCAATTACGACACTGGCGAGCGCTATCTGTCGGTACCCGACTTCCTGCCGCAGGAGTGATGCCGACCGCCCTTCCCCCCACGGTTGCATGTCCATGGGAGCGGGCGCGGTATGAACTTGTCGGCGACCCTGGCACGACGATCACTACCGCGCCGATGACTCCAGCGTGGGGACGACCTGACCTCGCGCTGCGTTTCCGTTGGGGCAGGACCGGTCAAGTCATGTGGTTTTTCGGCGATCGCGGATCGGCGAGCATCGAGCATCTGATCTCGATCAACGATCCAACGGTGCCGGCTTGGCAGCCACCCGACCCCGATAGCCGCCGTGGCCGACCGGGAGCGGACCTGATTGTCATGGGTTACAGTGCCGACCTCGCCGCCGCCGAAGCTCTGGCGCGCGTGGGCGGCCCGGCCCCCGCCTTTCTCGTTGTCCCCGAAATTGCCGACGCGTTGCGCGACGGAGCCGATCGGCCGCCGAACACGCTCTTTCGCTTCAGCGGATGTTTGCCGCCGTAGGCCCGTGCAGGGTGATCAGCACAATCTCGGGCGGCACGCCGAGGCGGATCGGGATCGTCGTCGTGCCCACCCCCGAAGAGACGATCATCCGCCGCCCTCTCTCGACGATCAGGCCACGGCGATATCGCTGACCGTATTCGGATGGAATGACCGGCGCGCCGATCAACGGCAGGACGATCTGGCCGCCGTGGGTATGGCCGGCAAGCGTCAACGCAACCGACGCTGGAACGTCCGGAAAGGTGTCGGGCTCGTGCATCAGCAGGATCACGGGCTTGCCCGGCGGGACGCCGGCGAGCGCGGCGGCAACATCGACATGTCCGGTTTCAAGGTCGTCGAGTCCGGCGACGATAAGCGGTCCGGCATCAGCCCAAGCGTTTTGCAGATAGGTCATGCGGTAGCGCGGGATGACGCGCGGCGACCAATGCGCGTTGTCGTGGTTACCGCGCACGGCGAACGTTCCCAGTCGCGAGCGTAGCTCGGCGAAGGGAGCGACGACATTATCGAGACTGCTATTCGTTTCCGGCGCGAACAGCTTCACACCTTGATAGTCACCGGTCAGGACAACGAGATCAGGACGGAGCGCGTTCGCCTGCGCAATGATCGCGCGCAGCCGGGTGATCGGCATGTCCTGCGGCCCGGCATGGGTGTCGCTGAGCTGGACAATTCGCAGCGGCACCTGCCCGGCAGGCCAGCCGGACACGGCGACGTCGTAGGTAACGACGACCGGTGAACGCGTCGCCTCGCGCCAACCGGCCAGCGACAGACCCGCGACGATCGCTGCGCCGACGGCCACCGCCGCGAGCCAGCGCCTCATGCCGTCAGCCGGTCAAGCTCCTCGCGGACGGTCGCGATCGCCTCGGGGTCAGCGATGTCGATGTGCGGCCCCGTGGCACCACGCTTAAACCCGACCCGCAATGCCCCAGCATGATCGATGGTGTCGAGCCAACCGGGAGCCGCCAGCTTCATCTCAAGCCGCCAGCTTCGCTGCCGCACGCCCATAAAAAGTATCGCCCGCGGCCGCCATGTCGCGGAGCAACTGCGGCGGTGCGAAGCGCTCGCCATGGCGCTGGGCCAGCCCGTCGAGGATCGCGACGACGTTGGCGAGACCGATCGTGTCCATGTGGCTGAACGGGCCGCCGGTGAACGGGGCGAAACCCCAGCCGAAGATCGCGCCGAGATCGCCATCCTCGGGCGTCTCGAGCACGCCTTCGGCAAAGCAGCGCGCGCATTCGACCATCTGGCGATAGAGCAGCCGTTCGCGGATCGCTTCGGGGGTCGCGTCGCTGTGCTCGCCGGGGGTCGATACCGTCGCCGCCAGTTCGGGCCAGAGGTACTTCTTCGCCGGCGCCTCGGGGTAGACGTAGAACCCCTTGCCGTTCTTGCGACCGAATCGACCGAGTTCGTTCATCGTCGCGATGACCGCCTCGCTCGGTGACGACTTGTACGCGTCACCGAGGTCGGCCTTGGTCTGCTTGGCGACCTTGAGCGACAAGTCGAGCCCGACCTCGTCGTTGACCGCGAGCGGACCGACCGGCATCCCCATGTGCTTGCCAACGTTCTCGATCAGCGCCGGTCCGACACCCTCGGCGAGCAAAGCAAGCCCCTCTTGGACGTACGTCCCGAAGCAGCGCGAGGTGTAGAAGCCTCGGCTGTCGTTGACCACGATCGGTGTCTTGCGGATCGCGGCGACGAAATCGAGTGCCTTGGCGATCGCCTCGGGCCCCGTCTCCTTGCCGACGATGATTTCGACGAGCGGCATCTTTTCGACCGGCGAGAAGAAGTGGATGCCGATGAAGTTCTCAGGCTTCGACCAGGCGCCGGCAAGGCCGGTGATCGGCAGCGTCGAGGTGTTCGAGCCGAAGATCGTGTCGGCACCGACGACCGCCTCGACCTTCTTCGTCACGTCGGCCTTGATGCCGCGATCCTCGAACACCGCTTCGATGATCAGGTCGCAGCCGGCGAGGTCGGCGTAGTCGGCGGTCGGATGGATACGTGCGAGCAGCGCCTCCATCTTCACCGGATCGGTCCGCTTCTTCGCCAGCCGGTCGGCGGTGTATTGCTTGCCCTTCTCGGCGGCGGCGATGTCACGGTCGAGCAGGACGACGTCGATGCCCGCCTGCGCCGCGACCATCGCCACGCCCGCGCCCATCAACCCGGCGCCGAGCATCGCGATCTTCTTGGCCGGCATCGGCGCGACGTTCTTCGGCCGCCGCGCGCCCTTCTCCGCCGCCTGCTTCGACACGAACAGCGAGCGGATCATGTTACCCGCCTGCGGGTCGGCGACGACCTTCGCCATATACTTCGACTCGACCCGGAGCGCGGTGTCGATCGGCAGCTGCGTGCCCTCGTACACCGCCGACAGCATCGCGATCGGCGCGTTCATATTGTGATTGGTCTGCTTCGCGAGCATCGCGGTGCCCGCCATAAAAGTCTGGGCGAAGTTCGGGTTGAACGCGCCGACGCCGCCGGGGAACTTGAAGTTCTTCTCGTCCCACGGCTGGGTGAACTTAGTCGGGTTCGCCTTGACCCATGCCTTCGCCGTGGCGACTACGTCGGCAGCGGGGGCGAGCGCGTGGACGACGCCAAAGCCGAGCGCCTCCTGGGGGCTCATCGTCTTGCCTTGCAGCAGGTACATCAGCGCCGGCTGGACGCCCATCAGGCGTGGTAGCCGCTGCGTGCCGCCGGCTCCAGGAAACAGGCCGACGAGGACTTCCGGCAGGCCGAGCGCAACCTTGGGGTTGTCGCTGCAGACGCGGTAAAGCGTCGCCAGACACAGTTCGAGCCCGCCGCCGAGCGCGAGCCCGTTGATCGCCGTCGCGACCGGCTTGCCGCAGGTCTCGAGGCTGCGGAACAGCCGGTTGAGGCGGAAGACATTGTCGAACAGCTTCGCCATCTTCGATTTCGACGCGTCGCCCGCACCGCCGACGAGCCCGCCCATCCCCTTGAGGTCGGCCCCGGCCATGAAGCCCGACGCCTTGCCGCTGGTGATGACGACGCCCTTGATCGCGGCGTCGGTCTTGATCGTCTCGATCGCAGCCGCGAGGTCAGCGGTAAAGTCGGCGTTGATGACGTTCATCGACTGACCCGGCAGGTCGATCGTCAGGGTCAGGATGCCGTCGGCGTCGAGATCGTGGTGGAGCGTGGTCATGCTGTCGTCCCCAAATCAAATTCGTCATCCCCGCGCAGGCGGGGACCCATAATCACAACCGATTGGGGTTGTGGGTCCCCGCCTGTGCGGGGATGACGGCCATTATTAAATCCGCTCGATCACCGTCGCGGTGCCCATCCCGGCGCCGACGCACAATGTTACCAGCGCGGTCGACTTCCCCGTCCGCTCGAGTTCATCGAGCACGGTGCCGAGGATCATCGCGCCGGTCGCGCCGAGTGGGTGCCCCATCGCGATCGCGCCGCCGTTGACGTTGATCTTGTCGTGATCGATCTTGAGCGCCTGCATGTAGCGCAGGACGACGCTGGCGAACGCCTCGTTCAGTTCGAAGATGTCGATATCGGCGACGGTCATGCCGAGGCGCTTGAGCAATTTCTCGGTCACTGGTGCCGGCCCGGTGAGCATGATCGCCGGCTCGGAGCCGATCGACGCCATGCCGAGGATCTTCGCGCGCGGCTTGATCCCGTATTTCGCGCCCATGTCGCGATTGCCGACGAGGACCGCGGCCGCGCCGTCGACGATGCCGCTCGAATTACCGCCGTGGTGGACGTGGTTGATGCGCTCGACCTCGGGGTACTTCTGCAGTGCGATCGCGTCGAAGCCGGGCATGCCTTCACCGATCGCCTCGAACGCGGGGTTGAGGCCACCGAGCGATTGCATGTCGGTCTGCGGGCGCATGTGCTCGTCGTGGTCGAGGACGATCTCGCCGATGACGTCGCGCACGCCGACGACCGAGTTCTTAAAGCGGCCTTCGCTCCACGCGCGCGCGGCGCGCTTCTGGCTTTCGACCGCATACGCGTCGACGTCGGCGCGGCTGAACCCGTACTTGGTCGCGATCAGGTCGGCACCGATCCCCTGCGGCATGAAGTAGGTCTTGTACGCAACCGCCGGGTCCATCGGCCATGCGCCGCCGTCGGCCCCCATCGGGACGCGCGACATGCTTTCGACGCCGCCGCCGATCGCGAACATCGCCTCGCCGCTGATGACCTTGGCCGCGGCCATGTTGACCGCTTCGAGGCCGCTCGCGCAGAAGCGGTTGATCTGCACCCCCGCGGTCGTTTCGGCATAATCGGCATTGAGGACGGCGGTCCGCGCGATATCGCTGCCCTGCTCGCCGACCGGCGCGACGCAGCCGAGGACGACGTCGTCGACATCGGCGGTGTCGATGCCGGTGCGGTCGCGAACCGCCTCAAGCACCTGAGTCGCCAACTGGATCGGCGTGATCTCGTGGAGCTTGCCGTCCTTGCGGCCCTTGCCGCGCGGGGTACGGACCGCGTCGTAGATCAGTGCTTCGGCCATGCCGCTCTCTCCCAAGGTCGTTTTATTCAGAATGCTTCGGCGGGCAGTGCCATCAGGCTTTCCGCGCCGGCTTCGAGCTTGCGCCGGAGCGCGCCCGCGTCGGGGAAGAAGCGTTCGGCGAAATAGCGCGCGGTGATCAGCTTGTGTTCGAAAAACGCCGCATCGCTCGCGCCGGCATCGAGCGCGGCATGCGCGGCCTTCGCCATCACCAGCCACATCTGGCCAAGCGCGACGATACCCATCAGGTGCAGATACGCAGTCGCCGCCGCCCCGGCATTGTCAGGGTTCGACAGGCCGTTCTGCATCAGCCACATCGTTGACGCCTGTAGCTCGCCGCTCGCTTTCTCCAGCCCGCCCGCAAGCGAACTCAGCCGGCCATCACCTTTCGCATCGGCGATCGTCTCGGCGAGCAGCCCGAGATACGTCCGCAGCGCCCGCCCGCCGTTCATGCCGAGCTTGCGCCCGACGAGGTCCATCGCCTGGATCCCATTGGTGCCTTCGTAGATCTGGGCGATCCGCGCATCGCGGACGAACTGCTCCATGCCCCATTCGGCGATATAGCCGTGGCCGCCGTAGACCTGCTGCGACGCGGTCGCGATGTCATAGCCCTTGTCGGTGCAATAGCCCTTGATCACCGGGGTCAGCAGGCCGATCAGGTCGTCGGCGGTCTGCCGCTCCTCGGGAGTTCCCGCCTTGTGCGCGAGGTCGACCTGGAGCGCGCCCCACAGGATTAGGGCACGCGCGCCCTCGTTGAATGCGCGGCCGTCCATCAGCATCCTGCGGACGTCGGCATGGACGATGATCGGGTCGGCCTTCGCCGATGGCTGCGGGATGGCGTTGTCGTTGGCGACGATGCCGAGCGCCTTGCCTTGCACCCGGTCGCGGGCATAGATCGCGGCGTTCTGGTACGCGACCTCGCCCTGCGCGAGCCCCTGCACGCCGACGCCGAGCCGCGCCGCGTTCATCATGATGAACATCGCGCGGAGGCCCTTGTTCTCCTCGCCGATCAGATACCCGGTCGCGCCGTCGTAGTTCATCACGCACGTCGAATTGGCGTGGATGCCCATCTTGTGCTCGATCGAGCCGCACTTGACGCCGTTGCGATCGCCCAGCGCGCCATCGTCGCCGACGATGAACTTCGGCACGATGAACAGGCTAATGCCTTTGACGCTGTCGGGGGCGCCCGTCGTCTTCGCCAGCACGAGGTGGATGATGTTCTCCGCCAGGTCGTGCTCGCCCGCCGAGATGAAGATCTTGGTACCGGTGACCTTGAACGTCCCGTCGGCCTGCGGCTCGGCGCGGGTGCGGATCAGCCCGAGGTCGGTGCCGCACTGCGGTTCGGTCAGGTTCATCGTGCCGGTCCAGCGGCCTTCGACCATCTTCGGCAGATATTTGTGCTTCTGTGCATCCGACCCGACCGCGGCGATCGCCGCCTGCGCGCCTTCGTTCAACCCGGGGTACATCGAGAACGCCATGTTGGCGCTCGACAGATATTCGGAGATCGCGGTGCCGACGACGTGTGGCAGCCCTTGCCCACCATAGTCCGCGCTCGCCGTCAACGTCCCCCAGCCGGCGTCGACGAACGCATCATACGCGTCC
>CAXTPH010000015.1:0-9211 GCA_964245955.1 uncultured Sphingomonadaceae bacterium
CGAGGAACGCGACCGTTCCGACGTGTGCCACCATCGCTTGCCGCCCCCGTGCCCCGGTGGCGACTGTAGCGGCAGCGGGGCGGCCCGGGCAACCGGGCGCGGGGTCTCAGCGGCGGCGCTGGCCGAACAGCCAAACGGGGAGGGCCGGATCGGCGAATGCCGGATCCCACGCGGCGTGGCCGACGTCCGGCAGCTCGGCATAATGGACGTCGCTGCCCGCCGCCTTCAGCCCCGCCGCCATCGCCCGCGAATCGGCGACCGGGACCACCGGGTCGGCGTCGCCATGGACGATCCATACCGGGAGCGGGGCAATCTCGCGCGCCAGCGCGACATAAGGGTCGGGTCGGCCATCGGGAACGACGCCGGTGAAGGTATGGAACGGCCCGGCGAAGCCGCAGACGACGACGATCGCCGCGAATTGCCGGGGATCATGGTGGGCCAGCGCCCAGACGCCGTTGCCACCCATCGACAGGCCGGCGGCGTAGACCCGCGCCGGATCGGTGTGGAACTCGCGTGTCGCCGCGGCAAGGCTAGCGAGAGCAAGCGCGCGGCGGTCATCGTCGAACCAGTTGGTATCGGCGCCGGTCTGCGGGAAGACGACGATCGCCGGCCAGCGCTCGGGGTGCTGACGGATCGCGTGGCCGAGGCCGACATCGGTCTGCACCCAGCCATCATCGCCGCGCTCGCCGGCCCCGTGGAGCGCAAGAATGATCGGCGGGTGGGCGACGCGCGCCGCCGGGACGTAGACGACGTAGCGGTACAACTGCCCGCCGACGGTCACGGTCCGCGCAAGGAAGCCGCTCTCCCGCGCTGCGAGCGGGCTCGTCACCAGGGCGAGCAGCCCGGCGAGCGCCATGATCCACCGCATCTGTACCTCCTGCCGTCCGCGCCGAGCGGTCGCCCAACGCATACTCAGCGGCCGGCGGTTCGTCATGCGCCTGTCGCGGTGCTCTGCAATGTCGCGCAGTTTCAAGCTGAACTCCGGCGTTTCCCCTGTGCTCCGGCGGCAACGGTCGGCAGACAATGTTGTCGCCGCCGCGGCCAATGCCCAACAAGCGCCATACGACGACGTTATATATATCTCATGCCGCGCCGGACCTTCCTCGCCAGCCTCATCCGCAGCGAGCCACTGCGCGTCGCCCAGATCGTCGCCGGGCTGCTGCTGATGATCGTCGCGCCGCCGCTCGCTTTGATCCCGCAGCCGTTTCCCGCGGCGCTGATCGTGTTCGGTATCGGCCTCGCGCTCGTCCTCAGGAACTCGGGTTGGGCGCGGCGCCGTTATGTCCGCTGGCACCGGCGCTATCCGCGTGCAGGGCGGGTCGCTGACTTCGGGTTGCAGCGCCGCGGGCATCGCGATGTCCGCACCCTGTGGCGCGACGCACCGAAGGGATGAGCGGCGCGCATCCGATAATCGTCGCGTCGCTGCTGCTCGCCGGGTGTGGCGGCGCGTTCGAACGGCACGGCTTCACCGACGTCGTCGCCACCAAGTCGAGCCCCGACGGCAGGCTGAGCGCCGCGCTGGTGTGGGAAGAACGCGGTGCCGGCAAGCCGCACACCAGCGGCGTCGTGATCGTCGCCAAGGGTGCCGATCCGCTCACCGGCCAGGCCGTGCTCCTGCAGAGCGAGGATTTTCGCGCGCCCGAGTTTCGCTGGACCGGCCCTGCCGCACTCGAAGTCCGCCTGCCGTGCGGCGCGTGGTCGTCGCTGGCCAACCGCTGGCAGCAGCCGGACGCCAAGCGCGTTGTCGCGATCGATTTCCTGCCCCCGAAGGGGTGCGTCGCGAAAGCGACCGCGCTCCCCCCGGATGCCTCACAGCCCGCGGCGCTGCAACTGTCGCCGCCCTGACCCGAGAATTGACTCGGAGACCACGCGCGGCTATGCGCACCACCTTGATTTCGGCCCCGGACTTCGTGGCCGCCATGCGACGCCCGAGGAATGAGCGATGAAGCGGACCTTTCAACCGAGCCGGCTGGTGCGAGCGCGCCGTCACGGTTTCCGCGCGCGCATGGCGACCCCGGGCGGCCGCAAGGTGCTGGCCAACCGCCGCGCCAAGGGCCGGGCGAAGCTGAGCGCCTAAGCGTTCCCGCGGCTCCGGTCGCACAGGCGCATATTCCGACGGTTGCGGCGCGCAAGGATTTCCTTGCCGCCAACTCGGGCCGTCGTGCGCCGACTCCGGGGTTTGTCCTTCTGGTCCGCCGTCGCGACGACGATGCGCCGATGCGCGCTGGCTACACCGTCACCAAGAAGATCGGCAACGCGGTCGTCCGCAACCGGCTCAAGCGGCGGATGCGTGCACTCGTCCGGCAGGTGCTCCCCGACAACGGCGTCCCGCACGCCGATCATATCTTGATCGGGCGGAGCGACGGGCTGACCCGTAGCTTCGACGCGCTCGCCGCCGACCTGATGAAGGCACTGGCCAAGTGCGCTGGCTGACCGCCGCGCTGGTTGCGCCGATTCGCGGCTACAAGCTGCTGCTGTCGCCGCTGATGCCGCCATCGTGTCGCTTTCAGCCGACGTGTTCGAGCTACGCGATCGAGGCGATCGAGCGCCACGGCCCGGTGCGCGGCGTCTGGCTCGGCACCAAGCGCATTTGCCGCTGTCACCCATGGGGCGGGTCGGGCTATGACCCTGTTCCCGAGCGCACGGCGGCCCCACATACCTCCGCGACGCCCTGACGAAAGCTCCCGCGTGACCGACAACCGCAACTTCCTCCTCGCCATCGTCTTGTCGGCGATCGTGCTGCTTGGCTGGAACTTCCTGTCGGACCGCTACATCCCCAAGGCGCCGGTCACGCAAACGGCAACCGCGAGCCAGCCCGCCGGGGTCGGCCTCGCCACGCAGCCGGCCAACCCGGTCGCGGTCGCGCCCGACGGCGCGGTCGTGCCCGCGGTCGGCGGTGCCGGTCAGCTGCGCGATCGCGGTGCGGTCCTGCGCGAGAGCCCGCGGATCGCGATCGACACCCCGCGCCTGTCGGGGTCGATCAACCTCAAGGGCGCACGCTTCGACGACCTCGTCCTCAAGGGCTATACCGAGACGATCGCCAAGTCCTCACCCGACGTCCGGCTGTTCGCGCCGAGCGGCGCGCCCCAGGCCTATTTCAGCCAGTTCGGCTGGAGCGGCACCGACGCGCCCCCCGCCGATGCGGTGTGGACCGCGAGCGCGACCAAGCTGACCCCCGCGACGCCGGTGACGCTGTCGTACACCGCGCCGGGCGGGACCGCGTACGAGATCGTCGTCGCGGTCGACAACGACTATCTATTCACCGCGACGCAGCGCGTCCGCAACGCCGGCACCGCGCCGGTCACCGTCCGCGCCTGGGGTCTCGTCAGCCACGCCGGTGAGGGGCTCGAGAAGGACGCAGGCAACCTCCACGTCGGCCCGCTCGGTGTCGTCGGCGACCGGCTCAAGGATTCCGAGGTCGCGTACAAGAAGCTGACCGACGACGGGCCGCAGTCGTTCCCGACGACCGGCGGCTGGCTCGGCATCACCGACAAATATTGGGCGGCGGCGCTGATCCCCGACCAGAAGACCGCCGTCGTCGCCCGCTTCGCCAAGGCCCCCGACGACCGCTTCCAGACCGACTATCTCAGCCCCGCGGTCGCCGTCGCGCCGGGCGCGACCGTCACCACCACCGCGCACCTGTTTGCGGGCGCGAAGGAGGTCGGCGTCATCGACCGCTACAAGTCGGCGCTCAACATCCCGCTGTTCGACCGGATCGTGTCGTGGGGCTGGTTCTGGTTCATCGCCCAGCCGATCTTCCAGCTGCTCGATTTCCTGTTCAAGCTGTTCGGCAACTTCGGCGTCGCGATCATCGGCCTGACGTGCATCATCCGGCTGATCATGTTCCCGATCGCCGCGAAGCAGTTCAGTTCGATGGCGCGGATGCGCGTCGTCCAGCCGAAACTGAAAGAACTTCAGGAGCGCTACCAGGACGACAAGCCCAAGCTCCAGACCGAGATGATGGCGCTGTACAAGAAGGAGAAGGTCAATCCGGTCGCGGGCTGCCTCCCGGTCGTCCTGCAGATCCCGATCTTCTACGCGCTGTACAAGACGCTGCTCGTGTCGACCGAGATGCGCCACCAGCCGTTCGTGCTGTGGATCAAGGACCTGAGCGTCGCCGACCCGCTGACCCCGGTCAACCTGTTCGGCCTGCTGCCGTTCACGCCGCCGGCGATGATCGGCATCGGCCTGCTGCCGATCATCCTCGGCGTGACGATGTATTTCCAGCAGAAGCTCAATCCGCCACCGGCCGACCCGGCGCAGAAGCAGATCTTCGCGCTGATGCCGTGGGTGTTCATGTTCATCATGGCTCCCTACGCCGCCGGGCTGGTGGTCTATTGGGTGACGAACAACTGCCTGACGATGCTCCAGCAGTGGTTCATGATGCGGCGCCACCCGATGCCCGCGACGCCCGCTGTGATCAAGTGATCGAGGCTCCGACCCACGGCCCCGAGGACGCGCCCGAAGATCTCAAGGCGCGGGCGTATCGCCTAGAAACCGCACGCCGCGTCTTCGCGGGACCGATCGAATTCCTGCTGTCGGCGCCCAAGCTCGAATTCCTGCCTGAGCCGAAGGTGGCCGAGATCGCCTTCGCCGGGCGCTCGAACGTCGGCAAGTCGTCGCTGCTCAACGCGCTGACCGGCCGCGCCGGCATCGCGCGGACGTCGAACACGCCGGGGCGGACGCAGGAGCTCAACGTCTTCGATGTCGGCGAGCCGCTGGCGTTCCGTCTGATCGACATGCCCGGCTACGGCTATGCCGAGGCGCCAAAGGACGTCGTCCGCAACTGGAAGGCGCTGGTGTTCGACTATCTGCGTGGACGGGCGGCGCTGAAGCGAGTCCTCCTGCTGATCGACGCGCGGCACGGGATCAAGCCGGTCGACGCCGAGATCATGGGGCTGCTCGACAAGGCGGCGGTCAGCTACCAGGTCGTCCTGACCAAGGGCGACAAGATCAAGCCGACCGCGCTCGCCGGCACGGCGAAGGGGGTCGCCGATATCGCCCGCACCCATCCGGCGGCGTACCCCCATGTCTTGACGACGAGCGCGGAGAAGGGCGAAGGCATTCCCGAACTTCGCGCCGCGGTGCTGGCGGCGGTCGAAGCGTAGACACGTTCCTCAAGGAACCGGCCATGCTCAAGCTCATCATCGGCAACCGCGCCTATTCGTCGTGGTCGCTGCGCGGCTGGCTCGCGTGCAAGCAGTCGGCGCTGCCGTTCGAGACGGTGCTCATCCCGATGGACACGCCCGAATGGGTCGACGGGTCGGCGAAGGGCCTGCTGCCGTCGGGCAAGGTGCCGACGCTGTGGGACGGCGACATCGTCGTGTGGGACAGCCTGGCGATCGTCGACTGGCTCGCCGATCACGTCCGCACGGCACGGATCAGCCGCGGTCATTTCTGGCCGCACGATCCCGCCGCGCGCGCCTTCGCGCGGTCGATCTGCGCCGAGATGCACTCGGGCTATACCGCGCTCCGCGCCGGATGCTCGATGAACCTCAAGCGCGACTATCCCGATTACGTCCCGACGCCCGCGGTCGCCGCCGACGTCGTGCGGATCGACGCGTTGTGGACGAGTGCGCGGACGCGTTTCCATTCGATCGACGAAGCGCACGAGGGGCCGTTCCTGTTCGGCACGCTGAGTGCCGCCGATATCATGTTCGCCCCCGTCGTCACGCGCTTCAAAGCCTATGGGATCGAACTGAGCGAAACAAGCGCGGCGTACCGCGACGCGATGCTCGCCCACCCGTGGATGGTCGAATGGACCGAGGCCGCGCGCGCCGAGACGTACCCGTTCAACCGCGATTATTTCGAGCCGCACGGCGGCGTCGACGGTGGCGTGCCCGCCGCCTGATGCCGGTCGTCTGGATCATCGTCGCGCTCGCCGCGGGCGCGGTGCTGCCGCTGCAGGCGACGGTCAATGCGCGCGTCGGCGCCAGCCTCGGCGGGCCGCTGTGGGGGGCGTTCGCGTCGTTCTGCGTCGGCACAGTCGCGCTCGGGCTGGTCCTCGCGGCGCGGCGCCCGGGGCTGCCGTCATTTGGCGGCATCCCGGCGTGGGCGTGGTGCGGCGGGTTGCTCGGTGCCTTTTACGTCGCCGGGGTGACGGCGGCGGTGCCCCGGCTCGGCGGCGCGGTGCTGATCGGGCTCGTTGCCGCCGGGCAGGTCGTGGCCGCGCTCGCGCTCGACGCCTCGGGGATGCTGCCCGTCGAGCGCGGCGTCGGCGTTCAGGGGGTGATCGGCGCGCTGCTGATCGTCGGGGGCGTCATGCTGGTCGCGCGGCGATGATCGACGCCCTCGACCTCGCCCGCCGCCTGATCGCCTGTCCGAGCGTGACGCCCGCCGACGCCGGGGCGCAGGACGTGCTCGCGGCATCGCTCGAACGGATCGGCTTCACCATCCACCGCCTGACCTTCGGCACCGCCCCCGACGGGCCGGTCGAGAATCTGTTCGCCACGATCGGCAGCGGCCACCCGCATTTCGCCTTCGCCGGGCATACCGACGTCGTCCCTGCCGGCAATGGGTGGGGGAGCGACCCGTTCGCCGCCGCCGTCCGCGACGGCTGGCTCGTCGGGCGCGGCGCGGCCGACATGAAGGGCAGCATCGCCGCCTTCGCCGCTGCCGCCGCCGCTGCAGTCGCGCGCGGGTTCGAGGGGACGCTCAGCCTGATCGTCACCGGCGACGAGGAGGGTCCGGCGACCTTTGGCACCGCGCCGCTGCTCGACTGGATGGAGGCGAACGGTCACGTCCCCGACCTGTGCCTCGTCGGCGAGCCGACCAGCGCGACGATCCTCGGCGACATGGTCAAGATCGGGCGGCGCGGATCATTGAACGCGTGGATCACCGTCAACGGCGCGCAGGGGCACGTCGCCTATCCGGCGAAGGCCGACAATCCGGTGACGCGGCTGGTCGCGATCCTGGCGCGGCTCAAAAGCCGCGTCCTCGACAGCGGCAGCGACTGGTTCGATGCGTCGAACCTTGAGATCACCGACCTGACCGTCGGCAATCCGGCGACGAACGTCATCCCGGCGCGGGCGTCGGCGCGGCTCAACATCCGGTTCAACGACCTCCACAGCGGTGCCGACCTCGAAGCGTGGCTGCGCGACGTCGTCGCCGCCGAAGCGCCGTCGGCCGACGTCGATATCCGCATCTCGGGCGAGGCGTTCCTGACCGAGCCCGGTCCGCTGTCGACGCTCGTCGGCGACGCGATCGAGCACGTCACCGGCCGGCGCCCGGCGCTATCGACGACCGGTGGCACGTCCGACGCGCGCTTCATTCGCCGCCTGTGCCCGGTCGTCGAGTTCGGGCTCGTCGGCGCGTCGATGCACAAGGTCGACGAGGCGGTGCCCGTCGCCGACATCGCCGCGCTGACCGCGATCTATGACGCCGTGCTGGCGCGGGTTTTCTAGCTGCTGAAGGCCCGGCGCGCCGCTTCGGCGATCACGGCGCGTCGACCGCGCTGCGCGCGCGTCCGGGCGCGATTGCCGCTCTTGGTTTCGCTCAACGGTTTTTCGGCGCGCGGCAGATCGATCCGATAGAATATCGGCGAGGCACGCACCCCGCCGAGGCTGTCGAAAAACGCATCATATGCCGCGACCTGCGCGTGCCCGGTCGGCGCATCGAGCGCGGGTTGCGCCGCTGCGGCGACGCCGGCGATCGCGGTAAGGCCGAACCGATCGGCAATGCCGGTCAACGCGGCGAGGAACACCATCGCCGGCGACAGCCCGTCGAGCGCGCGCATTGCGGCGCGCAGCCGCTCGCGTTCATCGCGCATGCCCTGGATGCGGGTCAAGGCGATGACCGTGCGGCCCCGCGCAGCCACCAGCGAGCCCGGCGCGAAGCTGAACGAGCAGACCGAAACGACGACGCCGTCGAGCGAATAGGTGAGGGTCAGCTCGCCTTCATTGTCGGTCGGATGCGAGAAGCCGAGGTCGATGCAATGACGTCCGGGAGCGCCGTCATGCGTCCACAGAACCAGGCCGCGATCGAGCATCGCGGCCGCCCGATCGGTCGGCACCGTTTGCGCGAGAAAATGATAGTGATGGATCATCAGCGCGGCGCGCTCGTCGGTCGTCAGGCCGACCGCGAGGTGGCGGCGATTGAGATATTTGACGGCAAGTTTCGGCTGCCGCGCACGGATGCCCGCGAACAGGCGATCTGCGACCGCCTCGTCGACCGCACGGTGCCGGGCGGGATTGGCCACGACTTCGGCCAGCCGCACGGCCAGCTTGACCATCATCGCCGCCGGGAGCCGGCTGCCCGACAATTCGCGCTCGATACGCGACACAACGGACATTTGCCGCTTCCCACTCGACCAAGACGCATCCACGACTTGAACGGTCCGCGGGCGCTCCGGTTGCCGTGCACCGACAAGACGCGCGACTTATCAGTGTTTTACGGCAAAGCCGACGATCAGTCGCGGGCGGCTTGCAAACTTACTTGCTTAAGCCTCGACCTGACGACGGCTGGCAAAACCGCCGGCCTTGCCGACCATCGACGGCAGCGTCTTGCCGATCACGCCGGCGAACCAGTGGTTCGTCGCGATTGCCGCGTCGAGATCGACGCCGGTGGCGATGCCGCTGCGTTCGAGGAGAAAGACGAGGTCTTCGGTCGCGATGTTGCCGGTCGCATTCGGCGCGAACGGGCAGCCGCCGAGCCCGCCGAGGCTGGCGTCGAGCACCCCGACGCCTGCCCGATACGCTGCCCAGGCGTTGGCGATGCCGGTGTTGCGCGTGTCGTGGAAGTGCGCGCGCAGGCGGACCCCGGGAACCGCCGCCGCGACCGCACCGAACAGGTCGGTGACCTGCGTCGGCACCGCGACACCGATCGTGTCGGCCAGCGCGATCTCAACCGCGCCCGCCTCGGCGAGCGCACGCGCGATGGCGACGACGCGCGCCGGCGGCACCTCGCCGTCGAACGGGCAGCCGAAAGCGGTCGAGATCGTCACCTGCGGAACCAGCCCCTCGGCGGCGGCGAGGCGAAGCATCGCGACGTTCTCGGTGACGGTCTCGGCGCTCGTCTGCCCCTGGTTGCGCTGGCCGAAGCCGTCGGAGGCGACCGCGACGCATCCCGCCTCGTCGACCCCGCGCCGCCCGCCCGCGCGGCTTTCGATCGCGCGCAGCACGCCGCGCTTGTTGAGGCACAGGCCGATGTAGCTGACCGCCGCGTCGTCCGGCAGCCCGGCGCGCGGGCCGACCGCGACCGCCAGCGGCGGCAC
>CAXTPH010000015.1:9221-18990 GCA_964245955.1 uncultured Sphingomonadaceae bacterium
TCGGCCATCTGCCGGACCCGCCCGGGATGGTCGAACGCCGCGACCTCGCTCCGTCGCGCCCCGCCCGCGACCAGCCGGGCGATCAACGCGAGCTTGTCGGCGGTGGCGACGACCGCCGCCTCGTTCTGCAACCCGTCGCGCGGGCCGACCTCGACGAGCGTCACCCTGTCCATGCGTCTCTCCTGCCGGGGGCATATAGGGGTTGATCGCCGGTGTCGCACGGGTTGCAGCGCGCGCGCCGCAACGCCATTTCGGACCGGCAACTATTCGGGGCTCTCATGATCGATCACGACGACGATACCGACCTGCCGCCCGAACTCGCGCGCGTCGCGCCGATCCCGCAGGAACGCGCCGAGGCGGCGATCCGCGACCTGATCCGCTGGGCCGGCGACGATCCCGAGCGCGAAGGGCTGCTCGACACGCCCGGCCGCGTCGCCCGCGCCTATCGCGAATATTTCCGCGGCTATCTCGAGGACCCGGGCAGCCACCTCAGCCGCACCTTCGGCGAGGTCGGCGGCTACGACGACATCGTCCTGCTCCGCGATATTCCGTTCCAGTCGCACTGCGAGCATCACATGGCGCCGATCCTCGGCAAGGCGCACATCGCCTATCTGCCGCGCGACCGCGTCGTCGGCATTTCGAAGCTGGCGCGCGTCCTCCACGGCTATGCCCGCCGGCTGCAGGTGCAGGAGCGGCTGACCGCCGAGGTCGCCGACTGCATCCACAAACAGCTCGACCCGATCGGGGTCGCCGTCGTCATCGAGGCGACGCACAGCTGCATGAGCGCGCGCGGGGTGATGACGACCGGCGTGACGATGACCACGAGCCGGATGATGGGCGTGTTCCGCGACGACGACCGCAGCCGCAAGGAAGTCCTCGCGCTGATGGGCAAAGGCTGATCCGCCGCACGGCCGGCCGGCCGGCGTCGCTTGCCGCCCGCGCGCGCATCGGGCAAGTCGCGGGCGATTGTCCGGGAGTATGTCGCCGATGACCATGTTCATGTTCGCCACCGGCATCGAGAATTCGTATCCGATGGTCGGCGGCAAGCGCGTCGACGAGATGGCCAAGTGCCGGCACTACGACCATTGGCAGGCCGATTTCGCCGCGGTGCAGGACCTCGGCATCGGCTTCCTCCGCTATGGTCCGCCGATCCACACGACGTGGCTCGGCGACGGCAAATACGACTGGAGCTTTGCCGACACGGTGTTCGGCGACCTGCTCAAGCGCGACATCACGCCGATCGTCGATCTGTGTCATTTCGGACTGCCCGATTGGCTCGGCGACTTCCAGAACCCCGATTTTCCGGCGCTGTTCGCGCGTTATGCCGGCGACTTCGCCACGCGCTTCCCATGGGTCCAGCTGTACACGCCGATCAACGAGATGTTCATCTGTGCCCTGTTCTCGGCGAAATACGGCTGGTGGAACGAGGCGCTGACGACCGACCGCGGCTTCGTCAACGCGCTCAAGCACATCGTCCGTGCCAACGTCCTGGCGATGCAGGCGATCCTCGACGCGCGCGCCGACGCGATCTTCATCCAGTCGGAATCGTCGGAATATTATCACGCCGAGAACCCCGCCGCGATCGGCCCGGCCGAGGTGCTCAACTCGCTCCGCTTCCTCAGCCTCGACCTCAACTTCGGGCGGCGGACGGGGTCGGAGATGTACCAGTACCTGCTCGACAACGGCATGACCCGCGCCGAATACGACTGGTTCATGAACGTGCGGCTCAAGCAGCACTGCATCATGGGCAACGATTATTACCTGACCAACGAGCACCGCGTTTCCGCCGACGGCAGCAGCCGGGCGTCGGGCGAGGTGTTCGGCTATGACGGGATCACGTGGCAGTATTTCGACCGCTACCGCCTGCCGGTGATGCACACCGAGACCAACCTCGCCGATTATGGCGACGGCCAGCTGTCGGTCGACTGGCTGTGGAAGCAATGGGCGAGCGTGCTGCGGGTCCGCAACGACGGCATCCCGATGGTCGGCTTCACCTGGTATTCGCTGACCGACCAGGTCGACTGGGACACCGCGCTGCGCGAGGACAACGGCCGGGTCAATCCGCTCGGCCTGTACGACCTCGACCGCAATATCCGCCCGGTCGGACGGGCGTACAAGCAGCTGATCGAGGACTGGGGCATGGTCCTGCCGACCCAGAGCGTCTGCATGGTCGTGCCGCTGGTCAAGCCGAGCGAATACAACGACGCCTGGGCGCAGCGCCGCCGCGCCGAGGCCGAAGCCATGCGCCGCCATCGCAGCTCTCCGGCGCAGGACACCAGCGGGTCACTGCCCTCGTCGCAGGCCTGACCGCGGTTGAATAGCGGAGGGCGGCCGGGCCCTATTCCGCCGCTTCGAGCTGCCGCGCGACGGCCGCCGGTGCCGCGGCGGTGGTGAAGCGCATCTCGCCGTCGTCGACCTTGCCGAAGCGCAGCTCCATCGTGTCGAGGACATAATTGGCGGTGACCTGCCACGGCCGGCGGCTGCCCGACTTCGGCATCGCGTCGGCGGCGCGCTGGACATAGCCCGACGACAGGTCGAACGCGAGCCGCTCGGGCACGACGTCGGCCCCGGGCACCGGCGTCGCGATCGTCGTGCGCGTCGCCTTCATGTGGTTGAGCAGCCGCCCGACATAGCCCGCGATCAGATCCGAGCGCAGCGTCCACGACGCGTTGATATAGCCGAGCGTAAGCGCGAGGTTGGGGACGTTCGAGAACATCATTCCCTTGTAGGCGAGGCAGTCGCCGGGGTTGACCGGCCGTCCGTCGACGGTGACCGTCATGCCGCCGAGCGCGATCAGCTTGAGCCCGGTCGCGGTGACGATCACGTCGGCGGGAAGTTCGGCCCCCGACGCGAGCGTGATCCCGGTCGCGGTGAAGCGGTCGATCCGGTCGGTGACGACCGACGCCGCGCCGGTCTTGATCGCCGCGAACAGGTCGGCGTCGGGGACGAGGCACAGCCGCTGGTCCCACGGATTATACCGCGGCGTGAAGTGCGTCGCGACGTCGTAGTCGGGGCCGAGCGCCTGGCGGACGCCGCCGATCAGCAGGTCGCGGACCTTGTCGGGCTGCTTGCGCGTCGTCCGGTAGAAATACATGCCGAGGCCGACATTCTTCAACCGGATCAGGCTGTAGGCGAGTTTCGCCGGCAGATACTTGCGCAGCTTGTCGGCGACCGCGTCGTTGCCGGGGCGGCTGACGACATAGGTCGGCGAGCGCTGGAGCATCGTCACGTGCGCGGCGGTCTTCGCCATCTCGGGAACCAGCGTCACCGCCGTGGCGCCGCTGCCGATGACGACGACGCGCTTGTCGGCATAGTCGAGATCGGCCGGCCAGAACTGCGGATGGACGATCCGCCCGGTGAAATCGGCCTCGCCGGCGAAGTCGGGGCGATGCCCCTCGGCATAGCTGTAATAGCCGCTGCACATGAACAGGAAGCTGCACGTCAGCGTCGTCGTCGACCCGTCATTGCGCGCGGCGGTCACCGTCCAGCGCGCGTCGGCGCTCGACCACGACGCGTCGCTGACCTTATGGTCGAAGCGGATATGGCGCTCGACGTCGTTTTCCGCCGCGGTCTCGCGGACGTACGACAGGATCGACGGACCGTCGGCGATCGACTTGGCCGCGGTCCATGGTTTGAACTTGTAGCCGAGGGTGAACATGTCGCTGTCGGAGCGGATGCCCGGATAGCGGAACATGTCCCACGTCCCGCCGATCGCCGACCGGCCTTCGAGGATAGCGAAGCTGCGGTCGGGGCAGTCCTTGGTGAGATGGACCGCGGCGCCGATGCCCGACAGGCCGGCACCCACGATCAACACGTCGAAATGGTCGGTCATTGCCGCGTCTCCAGCCCAAGTGACGCGAACGTAACCCAGATTGTGTGGAGTGGCTATCCGCGCAGCCGGTAGCTCGTGCCGAGCGCCAGCGTCGCACCGGGCGCGAGCGTCGCGATGCCGGGATGGCCGGGGGTGTTCAGCGCGTCGGTCGGGTGGGTTACCGGCTCGATCGCGACAACGTCCTCGCCGGCGGGGGCATAGATCACCAGCCACCGCGCCGCCGGCCCGGCGACGATGTCGAGCGCGACCCCGTCGGGCCAGATCAGCGTCGCATCGCCGCCGAAACCGGCGAAGACGGTGTCGGTGTCGGCGTCGGGATGGAGGCGCGGCGTCAGTTCGGTCGTCGGATCGGCGACATAGGCGGTCGGCATGACGAAGGCGTCGGTCTCCCACCAGCCCTCGGTGCGCGCGAGCAGCCGCGTTCCCGCCGGTTTCGGAAAATAGGGATGGAAGCCGAGCCCAGCCGGCATCGGCGCGGGGCCGTGGTTCGTCACCGCGATCACCCAGTCGATGCCGTCGGGGTGGACGACAAAGTCCTGCGTCGCGACGAAATCCCACGGCCAGTCACCGGCGACATGGACCTGGGTTAGGCGCGCGGTCGTCGCCGTCACCGCGCTCGCCGCCCACGGCCGCTGCCAGCCGAGCCCGTGGAGGCTGTGCGGCGAGCCGGCGGCGTTGGCCGGCAGCCGGACGGTCCGCCCTTCCCAGTCGAACCGCCCGCGGTCGATGCGGTTGCTGTACGGAACCAGTGGAAACGCGCTGAGGCCGTGCGGGTCGCGCGCGCCGACCGCACCCGGCAGCGCGTCGCGCATCACCGGCCGCCCGCGCCAGCGGAACGCGGCGATGCCGCCGCCCGCCTCGGGGGCGAGCGTCAGGACGGTATCGCCCGTCGCCAGCGTGATCGTCATCACGGCTCCCATCCCGGCGGGGCCAGTTCGAACCCGGCGAAGTCGAACCCCGGGACGACGACGCAGCCAACGAGCGCCCAGCCGTCGCCGGCTTCGGCGGCCTGCCACATGCCCGGCGCGACGACATATTGCGGACGGTCGCCACCCAGCGGATTCGGCCCCAGCCGAACCGAGTCGTCGCTGGTCAGCAGCGTCAGCGGCGTGCCGGCGTGGAACAGCCACGTCTCGGTCGCATCGACGCGGTGCCAGCGGCTCGCCTCGCCGGCCTCGAGCAGGAACAGGATCGCCGTCCCCGGCGACCGCTCCCCCGGCCCCGCAGCCGCACGCCACGTCTCGCGATACCACCCGCCTTCGGGGTGCGGCGCGAGGTCGAGCGCAGCGATGATGTCGCGGGCGTCAGCCACGATAGACGCCGCCGGGCAGGCCGGTCACGCCGTGGCCGAGCACCTCGAACAGCGCCCCCGCGAGTGGCTGCGCGGCGGCGGCGGCGGCATCGAGTTCCTGCGCCGCGCAGGTGACGAACAGCCGGTCGAGGCCCGCGCCACCGAACGCCATGCTGGTGACGTTCGACACGGGAAGCGTGTGCTCGGCGACGATCGCCCCCGCCGGCGACACGCGGCGGACGCACCATCCGCCCCAGAAGGCGACCCAGAGATGCCCGTTAGCGTCGGTCGTCATTCCGTCGGGGTTGCCCGAGACGTCGCGCCACGTCCGAAAGACGCGGCGGTTCGACAGTTCGCCATCGGTCGCGAGGTCGAAGGCGTAGGTCGTCCGGTCGAGCGTGTCGGTATGGTACAGCGTGCCGCCGTCGGGGCTGAACGCCGGGCCGTTCGAGATGCGGTAGCCGGTATCGACGCTCGTCCAGCGATGGTCGGGCCCAAGCCGGTATAGCACCCCCGACCGGTCGCGCTTGAGGTCGTCCATCGTGCCGGCCCAGAAATTGCCGTGTGGATCGACCTTGCCGTCGTTGAAGCGGTTGGTCGGAAAATCGGGCTCGGGATGGTCGATGACATCGAACGCGCCAGTGTCGGGGTCGAGGAAGGCGAAGCCGAGTTTCGTCCCGGCGACGAAGCCGCCGCCCGCGCGGAGCCCGATCGAGCCGACCCGGCACGGCGCGGTCCAGTCGCGCCGCGCGCCGCTCGCGGGGTCGAAGCGGTGGATCACCGAGCGTTCGATGTCGACGAACCAGACCAGCCCGCGTCCCGCATCCCACACCGGCCCCTCGCCGAGGTCGCAGTGCGCGTCCCACAGGCAGCGCCAGCCGGGGCCTTCGAGAGCGGTATCCATCGCCATCCCCTATCCCTTACGTCTTCCCTGCGAAAGCGATCGCAGCGTTCGCGGGGATGACGGATCAATGCTTGGGGCCTATGATCGGGCGCGGGCGTTGGAGATGCCATGACCGACAAACCCGACAAGCCGCTCCGTTCCGCCGCGACCTACGGCAAGCGCGACCGCGACGGCTTCATCCACCGCAGCTGGATGAAGGCGCAGGGCTTCCCCGACCATGTCTTCGACGGCAAGCCGATCATCGGCATCTGCCAGACGTTTTCCGAATTTAACCCGTGCCACAGCCACCTTCGCGACATCGCCGAAGGCGTGAAGCGCGGGGTCTGGGAGGCGGGCGGCGTCCCGCTCGAATTCCCGGCGATGTCGCTCGGCGAGACGCAGATCCGCCCGACCGCGATGCTGTTCCGCAACCTGATGAGCATGGACGTCGAGGAATCGATCCGCGGCTATGCGATGGACGGCGTCGTCCTGCTCGGCGGCTGCGACAAGAATTCGCCGGCGATGCTGATGGGCGCAGCGTCGGTCGGGCTGCCGGCGATGCTCGTCAGCTCGGGGCCGATGCTCAACGGTAAGTTCCGCGGAGCCGACATCGGCAGCGGCACCGACGTCTGGCGGTTCAGCGAGGAAGTCCGCGCCGGCACGATGTCGAACGCCGACTTCATGGCGGCCGAGGCCGGCATGTCGCGCTCCCCCGGCACGTGCATGACGATGGGGACCGCGTCGACGCTCGCGTGCATTTTCGAGGCGATGGGGCTGTCGCTGAGCTACAACGGCACGATCCCCGGGGTCGATGCACGGCGCAAGGCGATGGCGCACCGCACCGGCAACCGCATCGTCGAACTCGTCCGGTCGGGCGCGACAATGGCCGATGTGCTGACGCGCGAGGCGTTCGAGAACGGGGTCAAGATCTGCGCGGCGATCGGCGGGTCGACCAACGCGGTCCTGCACCTGCTCGCGCTCGCGGGCCGCGCCGGGGTGCAGTTCGACCTCGCCGACTGGCAGCACCTGGGGGCGAGCGTGCCGTTGCTGGTCGACCTGATGCCGTCGGGGCGCTTCTTGATGGAGGATTTCCATTACGCCGGCGGCGTCCCGGCGGTGATCGCCGAACTCGGCGAACGGCTCAACCTCGACCATGTCGGCGTTTCGGGGCTGAGCCTGCGCGCGGTCGCGGGTGCGTCGCGCAACGACAATCCCAAGGTCATCCGCCCGTGCGCTACGCCGCTGATGGCCGAGGGCGGGCTGGTCATCCTCAAGGGCAACCTTGCCCCGCGCGGCGCGGTGATCAAGCCCGGCGCGGCCAGCCCCGAGCTGCTCCAGCATCGCGGCCGCGCAGTTGTGTTCGGCTCGATCGAGGACTTCCACGCCCGGGTCGACGACCCCGAACTCGACATAGATGCATCGTGCGTGATGGTGCTGCAGGGCTGCGGCCCGCGCGGCTATCCCGGCATGCCCGAGGTCGGCAACATGCCGCTGCCACGCAAATTGCTCGAAGCCGGGGTGCGCGACATGGTCCGCGTGTCCGACGCGCGGATGAGCGGGACCGCGTTCGGCACGGTTGTCCTCCACTGCGCCCCCGAAGCGCATATCGGCGGCCCGCTCGCGCTCGTTCGCGACGGCGACATGATCGCGCTCGACACCGCCAACGCGACGCTGACGCTCGAAATCAGCGACGCTGAGATGGCCGCGCGCGCCGCCGCGTGGGTGCCGACGCCGCCGGCATACGACCGCGGCTGGTACAAGCTCTACGTCGACCACGTCACCCAGGCCGATCAGGGCGCCGACCTCGATTTCCTGGTGGGCAAGAGCGGCAGCGTCGTCACGCGCGAGTCGCACTGATGACCCGCGGCAGCGCCCTCGACTGGCTGGCGCTCGTCGTCGCCTTCGCCGCAGGGTCGGCGCTGGTCTGGGGGCTGGCGACCGGGGCGATGCCGTCGCGCGGGTGGCGTGTCCGCCGCGCCGATCGGCCCGGGGTATTCTGGGCGGTCGGCGTCGGTCTCGCCGCGCTCGCCGCGGTGGCATTCTGGATCTTTCTTCGGACGATCGTGTGGAAGGTCGGGAACAGTGTTTAACGATGGCTTCGTCGCGGTCGACTGGGGCACGACCAACCGCCGCGCGTGGACGGTCGACGCCGCCGGGGTGGCCGGCGCGCCGTTGGTCGACGGCGACGGCATCCTCAGCGTGTCCGACTTTCCCGCCGCGGTCGCCGAATTGCGCGACGGCGCTGGCGGCCGCCCGCTGCTGATGGCGGGAATGATCGGGTCGAACCGCGGCTGGCGCGAAGTCCCCTACGTCGCCGCCCCCGCCGGCCTCGCCGAGGTCGCCGCCGCGGTCAGCTGGATCGAACCCGGCGTCGGCATCGTGCCGGGCGTGTCGTTCATCGACGGCGCGCTGCGCGCCGACATCATGCGCGGCGAGGAAGTCGCGCTGCTCGGGGCGTGCGCGGTGGATGCCACGACAAGCGACGGCCTCGTCTGCCACCCCGGCACCCATACGAAATGGGTCGAGATGGAGGCGGGACGCATCGCGCGCTTCCGCACGGTGATGACCGGCGACGTCTTCGCCGCGCTCGCCGGCAAGTCGATCCTGTCGGACCTGCTCGCGCACCCGGCGCCGGTCGACGACGCCTTCCTCGCCGGGGTCGATCACGGCTTGGCCAACGCCGACCTGACCGCCGAGCTGTTCGCGGCGCGCGCACGGGTGATCCTCGGCAAGGCCGAGGCGATCCACGCCGCGTCGTACGTCTCGGGCCTGCTGATCGGCAGCGATGTCAAGATCGGCCTCGGGCGGCTGCGCGCCGACGTCGTGCCGGTGCTCGGCAGCCCGGTGCTGACCGCGCGCTTCGCCGTCGCGCTCGCCCGCGCCGGGCGCGACGCGGTCGAACGCGACGGCGATACCGCTTTTCTCGCCGGCATGAACGCGATCGCGGGAGCCCTGGCATGACGCATCTCGACGCGTTCCGCGCGCACTTCGCCGAATGTCCGCTGATCGCGATCATCCGCGGCGTGCGGCCCGACGAGGCGGTCGCGGTCGGCGACGCGCTCGTCGCGGCGGGCATCCGCATAATCGAGGTGCCGCTCAATTCGCCCGAGCCGCTCGTCAGCATCGGGCTGCTCGCGCGGCATCTCGGCAGCGCGGCGACGGTCGGTGCCGGCACCGTGCTGACCGCCGCCGCGGTCGCGCAGGTCGCGAACGTCGGCGGCGCGCTGATTGTCGCGCCGAACACCGATCCCGCGGTGATTGCCGCGACGGTGGCCGCGGGCCTCGTCTCCGCGCCCGGCTATTTCACGCCGAGCGAAGCCTTCGCCGCGCTCGCCGCCGGCGCCCACGTGCTCAAGCTGTTTCCGGCCGAAGCCGCCTCGCCGATCGTGCTCAAGGCGCAAAAGGCCGTCCTGCCGAAGACCGTCCCGGTGCTCCCCGTCGGCGGCATCACCCCCGACAGCATGGCGGCGTGGACCGCCGCCGGGGCCGCCGGCTTCGGGCTCGGCGGCGGCGTCTTCACGCCGGGGATGACCGCGGCCGAGGTCGGATCTGCTGCAGCGCGGTACGTTGCGGCGCTTTCGCGCTAGACCCGCGACCTCGCGCTGCTAGACCTACGCGCGATGGCCACCGCACTCCCGATTCCCGCCCCTTTGCGCGAGCGCGTGTCGCTCGACGGCGTCTGGGATTTCCGCCTCGACCGCGAGGAAACGTGGCGCGCGATCCAGGTGCCGGGCGTGTGGCAGGCGCAGTTCGACGACCTGCG
>CAXTPH010000016.1:0-5915 GCA_964245955.1 uncultured Sphingomonadaceae bacterium
GTTGCCGCGACGCCGTTGCTCCCGCCCGAATAGACCGGCTGGAGCCCGCAACCGCCAAGTGCGATCAGGCCGGCGAGCGACAGGGCGGCGGCGCGGATCATGCGACGAGGTTCACCAGCCGGTCGGGCACGACGATGACCTTGCGCGGGGCCTTGCCGTCGAGCGCGCGGATGATCTTGTCGCGCCCGAGGACGAGCGCTTCGACCGCCTCGCGCGGCGCACCCTTGGCGGCCTCGACGCTGTCCTTGAGCTTGCCGTTGACCTGGATCGCGATCGTCACCGTGTCGTCGATCAGCAGCGCCGGGTCGGCGACCGGCCACGCCGCGTCGGCGATCAGGCCGTCGCGGCCGCGCGCTGACCAAGCCTCCTCGGCAAGGTGCGGGACCATCGGCGCGGCGAGGATCAGCAGCGTGTCGATCGCTGCCGACCGCGCGGTCGACGGCGCGGCGCGTTCGATCGTGCTCGTCAGCTCGTATAGCCGCGCCACCGCCTTGTTGAACTGGAGCTTGTCGATATCGGCGGTGACGCCGTCGACCGCCTTGGCCACCGCGCGGTCGAGGGCGTTGTCGGGGCCCTCGCCCGAGTCGGCGATCGCGAGGCGCCAGACGCGCTGGACGAAGCGCCACGCGCCGTCGATCCCGGCTTCGGACCATGCGAGGTCGCGTTCGGGCGGCGAGTCGGACAGGACGAACCAGCGCACCGCGTCGGCGCCGTAGCGGGTGATGATCGCGTCGGGGTCGACGATGTTCTTCTTCGACTTCGACATCTTGATGACGCGGCCGACTTCGACCGGCAGGCCGGTCGCGCGCTCGAACGCGCCACCGTCGCGCTTCTCGACCTCCTCGGGCGTCAGCCACGCGGCGGCGGGCTCGTTGTCGCGCTCGAAATCGCCCTCGTCGGCGACGGGCGCATTGGCCCGGATTTGGCGATAGGTCTCGTGCGTCACCATCCCCTGGGTGAATAGACCCGCAAAAGGCTCGGTCACGTCGAGCCGCCCGATGCGGCGGAGCGCCCGCGTCCAGAAGCGCGCGTAGAGCAGGTGGAGGATCGCGTGCTCGACCCCGCCGATATATTGCGCGACCGGCAGCCATTGCTTGGCGACGACGGGATCGAACGCCGCGGTTGCCGGCGCGCTGGCGAAGCGAATGAAATACCACGACGAATTGACGAAGGTATCGAGCGTGTCGGTCTCGCGCACCGCAGGCTCGTCGCACACCGGGCAACTGACATGCTTCCATGTCGGGTGACGGTCGAGCGGGTTGCCGGGGACATCGAAGGTGACGTCGTCGGGCAGGACAACGGGCAGCTGGTCGCGCGGCACGGGGACGACGCCGCACGACGGGCAATGGATCACCGGGATCGGCGTGCCCCAATAGCGCTGGCGCGAGACGCCCCAGTCGCGCAGCCGCCAGACGGTCGTGCCGGCGCCCCAGCCCTCGGTCTCGGCGCGGGCGATGACGGTCGCCTTGGCTTCGTCGATGCCCATGCCGTCGAGGAAGCGCGAGTTCACGAGGTGGCCCGGGCCGGTGTAGGCGGTGCTGCCGTCGAACGCCGGATCGATGTTGTCACCGTCGGCAACGACCCGCGGCACCGCGAGCCCGTATTTCCGCGCGAAATCGAGGTCGCGCTGATCGTGTGCCGGCACGCCCATGATCGCGCCGGTGCCGTATTCCATCAGGACGAAGTTCGCGATGTAAACCGGCAGGCGCAGCGTCGCATCGAGCGGATGCGCCACGGTCAGCCCGGTGTCGAACCCGAGCTTCTCCTGCGTCTCGAGCTCGGCGGCGGTTGTCCCGCCGGCCTTGCACCACTCGACGAACGCGGCGGCGGCAGAGTCGGCGGCAGCGGCGGCCTTCGCCACCGGATGATCGACCGCGATCGCGACGAAGCTCGCACCGAAGATCGTGTCGGGTCGCGTCGAATAGACCTCGATCGTCGCGTCGCCGGTGAAGGTGAAGCGCAGGCCCTGGCTCTTGCCGATCCAGTTCTGCTGCATCAGCCGGACCTTGTCGGGCCATTCGTCGAGGCCGGCGAGACCGTCGAGCAGCTCGTCGGCGAAGTCGGTGATCTTGAGGAACCACTGGCTCAGCTGGCGGCGCTCGACCGGCGCGCCCGACCGCCAGCCGCGTCCGTCGATGACCTGCTCGTTCGCCAGCACGGTCATGTCGACCGGGTCCCAGTTGACCGCGCTCAGCTTGCGTGTGACGAGCCCCGCCGCCATCAGGTCGAGGAACAGCGCCTGCTCGTGGCCATAATAATCGGGCTCGCACGTCGCCAGCTCGCGGCTCCAGTCGAGCGCGAAGCCGAGCCGCTGCAACTGCCCGCGCATCGTCGCGATGTTCGACCGGGTCCACGCGCCGGGGTGGATGCCGCGTTCGATCGCGGCGTTCTCGGCGGGCATGCCGAACGCGTCCCAGCCCATCGGGTGGAGGACTTCGTAGCCCTGCGCCCGCCGCGTCCGCGCAATGACATCGCCCATCGCATAGTTGCGGACGTGACCGACGTGGATGCGCCCCGACGGATAGGGGAACATCTCGAGGATGAAGGTCTTGGGTTTCGCGCTCGCGTCGTCGGCGGCGAAGGTGGCGCGCGCCGCCCACTCCGCCTGCCACCGCGCGTCGGCGGCGGTCGAATCGAACTTGGCCGGCAGGGTCACCCGGTGATCGCGGCCTGGCGCAGGTCGCGGGCATGGCCGAGGATCGTCTCCTCGAGCTTCTGGACGGTGCCGGCGCGGACCGGGACTTCGACCCAGCCGCCGGCGCCGAGCTGCTGGCGGTTCGCCGAGACGCGGACCGCGTCGGCGCGGAGGACGGTGTCGAGGATCGCGATCGTCACCTTGATCCGCTCGTTCGGCGTCGCCGGGCTGACGTACCAGTCGGTGACGATGATGCCGCCGTTCGAATCGACCGAGGCAAGCGGCATGAAGGCGATCGTGTCGAGGCTCGCCTGCCACAGATAGGCATTGACGCCGATCGTCGCGAGCCGCGCCGGGGCCATCGCCGCGGTCTTCGGCTTTTTCGCATGGCGGCCATGGCTGCAGCCGCCGAGAAGCGCGAGCGCCACCAGCGCCGCGCCTGCACTTGCTCGACCGACCGAAACCATTCGTGTAACTCCGCGATGCCTTGACTTGCGGCGTCCTTATAGGTGGCGGACGCGTCCGCGCAAAGGGCGATGCCGTGGGCGATGCGCGGGGGCAACACCCTCGATTGATTCGGCTCCGCGGCGGGTGGAATCGCCGCCCCACGCCGTAACTTAGCAAGAATCTGGCAGCGTTTGCCGGTTACGTACGTTGTTGGGGACTGGGCGAGGCCAACGCGTCCTGTTAGTGGGCAAACGTCATGGGGACGGAACGAACAAGGCTGGCGGACAGGATCCGCATTGCCGTGCCGGCAGCGTTGCTGCTGGCGGTTTCCGCCTATCCGGCGGCGGCGGTGGTCAAGACGCCGAAGCACCAGGTGACATCGACCCTCGCGATCGACGACGGCGGCAACGCCGACCGGCTGCGGGTCGGCAATCTCGCATCGTTCGCGCCGTCGCTCGTCGACCCCGGCAAGTTCAGCTTCACCGCGCCCGGCCAGGGCGCGGCGAACGCGCGGATGGCGACGGTCGAGCGCGCGTTTCGTTTCACGCCATCGGGCAAGACCGACAATCGCCGCGCCTTCAGCGTCGGTGTGACCTCGCGCGTCGTCGCCGCGGTCGCCGATACCTCGCGCGCCGCCGCGCCGGTCGAAACCGCCGCGGTGGTCCCGGCGGCGTATAACGTCGATCTCGCGGTCGGCTGGCGCAATTTCGCGGTCTCGGGCGGCTATGCCCGGTCGGAGACGCTCGGCGGCACGCTGCCGGCGAGCCTGACGCCGCGCCGCGATGCGGTCGATGTCGGCGTCAGCTATCGCGGCGCGAGCTGGAAGACGAGCCTGCAGATCGCCGCCGAGACTGGCGCACCGGTGCTCCTGACCCCGATCACGCCGCTGTCGCCGTTGCCGCCCGACCGGCGCTACTCGGTCGAGTTCGGCGGCGCGTATCTGTTGACGCCGCAGCTCTCGCTGACCGGCGGGGTCCGCTACAAGACGATCGACAGCACGGTCGATCCGGCCAAGCGCGACCAGTCGGTCTATTTCGGCACCGCCTTCACCTTCTAGCCGCTAGGGCCGGGGCTGCGTATAGCGTCGGCGATGGATGACGCGAGCGAACGACTGGCGGCGGTGCATGCGGCGATCGCGACCGCGGCGAAACTGGCGGGCCGCGACGCCGCCGCGATCGAGCTGATCGCGATCTCGAAAACGCACGACGGCCCGGCGATCGAGCCGCTGCTCGTCGCTGGACAGCGCTCGTTCGGCGAGAACCGTGTCCAGGAGGCGGCGGCAAAATGGCCCGCGCTACGGGCGGCCTACCCCGGGGTGCGCCTCCACCTCGTCGGGCAGCTTCAGTCGAACAAGGCGCGCGACGCGGTCGCCTTGTTCGACGTCATCCACAGCGTCGACCGCCCGTCGCTCGTCACCGCGCTTGGCGCGGCGATGGCGGCGACAGGCAGGCACCCCGACTGCTTTATCCAGGTGAACATCGGCGACGAGCCGCAGAAGGGGGGCGTCGCGCTCGGCGAGCTGGCGGCGTTGCTCGACCTGGCGCGGACCGCCGGCCTGCCGCTCGCCGGGCTGATGGCGGTGCCGCCCGAGGGGATCGAAGCCGCGCCGTTCTTCGCGCTCCTCGCCAAGCTTGCGCGCGACCACGGCCTGACCGGGCTGAGCATGGGGATGTCGGCGGATTACGAAACCGCGGTGCTGCTCGGCGCGACGTGCGTCCGCGTCGGCAGCGCCTTGTTCGGCGCGCGCGAAGCAGTGTAGCGTCGCCGATATCTCGGGGAGATCGACCATGAAATTGAAGGTGTTGGCCGGAGCCTGCGCGCTGGCGCTGATCGCGGGTGCGGCGGTCGCCGCCCCGGCAAATCCCCTGCTCGCGCCGTGGACCGGGCCGTACGGCGGCGAACCGGCGTTCGACAAGGTGCGGGTCGCCGACTTCAAGCCCGCGCTCGAGGCGGCGATGGCCGCGGAGCTCGCCGAGATCGACGCAATCACCGCGAACACGGCCGCCCCGACCTTCGACAATACCATCGTCGCACTGGAGAAGGCGGGCGCCGCGCTGACCCGGGTCAATACGCTGTATTTCATCTGGTCGGGCAACCTCAGCACGCCGGACTATCAGAAGGTCGAAACCGAGATGGCGCCGAAGCTGGCGGCGTTCGGCGACCAGATCACCCAGAATGCCGCGCTGTTCGCCCGCATCGACGCGATCTATGCCTCGCCGGCGAAGGCGACGCTGACGCCCGAACAGCAGCGGCTCGTCTGGGTCTATTGGACGCGCTTCACCGAGCAGGGCGCGAAGCTGTCGCCGACGGCGAAGGCCGAGTTCGCCGCGAACAACCAGAAGCTGGCGGCGCTCTATACCAAGTTCTCGCAGAACGAACTCGCCGACGAGGAAAGCTATGTCCTGACGCTCGACAACAAGGCACAGCTCGCTGGTCTGTCGCCGGCACAGGTCGCCGCCGCCGCTGCCGAGGGCGTCAAGCGCGGCCAGCCGGGCAAGTGGCTGATTTCGAACACCCGCTCGGCGATGGAGCCGTTCCTGACCTACGCCGACGATCGCGCCGCCCGCGAAAAGGGCTTCGCGATGTGGACCAAGCGCGGCGACAATGGCGGCGCGACCGACAATAATGCGATCGTCACGCAGATCCTCCACCTGCGCGCGGCGAATGCGAAGCTGATCGGCTATCCGACCTATGCGCACTGGCAGATCGCCAGCAAGATGGCGAAGACCCCCGACACCGCGCTCGCGCTCGAACTCGCCGCGTGGCAGCCGGCGGTGGCGCAGGTCAAGCTCGACGTCGCGGTGATGCAGGCGGTCGTCGACAAGACGGGCGG
>CAXTPH010000016.1:5925-18884 GCA_964245955.1 uncultured Sphingomonadaceae bacterium
GAGAAGGTCCGGAAGGCGAAGTACGACCTCGATCTGAACGAGGTAAAGCCGTACCTGCAGCTCGACCACGTCCGCGACGCGATGTTCTTCGCTGCGGGCAAGGTCTACGGCTTCACCTTCACGCAAGTCCACGGCCTGCCGGTGTTCCACCCCGACGTCACCGTCTGGGAGGTCAAGGGCCGCGACGGCAAGCACGTCGGACTCTGGTATTTCGACCCCTATGCCCGCGCCGGCAAGAACTCGGGCGCGTGGATGAATGCGTATCGCGAGCAGTCGCGCGTCGACGGCGATGTGCCGACGATCGTCTCGAACAACGCCAACTTCATCAAGGCGGGACCCGGCGAGCCGGTGACGATCTCGTTCGACGACGCGCGGACGATGTTCCACGAATTCGGCCACGCGCTCCATGGGCTCAATTCGAATGTCGTCTATCCGACCCTGTCGGGGACCAACACCGTCCGCGACTTCGTCGAATTCCCGAGTCAGTTGAACGAGAACTGGTTCACCACGCCCGAAGTCCAGGCATTCCTCGTCAATGCGCAGGGGCAGAAACTGCCCGCCGACCTGATCGCCAAGATCAAGCGCGCCGAGACGTTCAACGCCGCCTTCGGCGTGGTTGAGGCGCAGGCAAGCGCGATCGTCGATCTCAAGCTCCACCTCGCCGGCGACGTGCCGATCGACCCGAAGGCGTTCGAGACGAAGACCCTCGCCGACCTCGGCATGCCTGCCGAGATCGTCATGCGCCACCGCATCCCGCAGTTCGGCCACGTCTTCTCGGGCGACGGCTATGCGGCGGGTTATTATGGCTACCTGTGGGCGGCGGTGCTCGACAACGACGCGTTCGAGGCGTTCACCGAAGCCGGCGGGCCGTACGACCCGGTCGTCGCCAAGCGGCTCCACGACACGATCACCTCGGTCGGCAACACCGTCGATCCCGCGGTGGCGTTCAAGAACTTCCGCGGGCGCGATCCGAAGGTCGACTCCTATCTCCGCGCCAAAGGGTTTCCCGTGCCGGTGGCAACCGCCGCCGCCGGATCGTGATCGCCCGTCCCCGCTGCCTCAATCGAAAGCCAATCCGCCGATGATCTCGCGTCTCGCGCTCGCCGTCGCCTTGCTTGCCGCCCCGGCGCTGGCGCAGTCGCCGCCCCCGCAGCCGGTGCCGATGCCGCCGGCGACGATCGCCCCGGTCGACAAACCGTATCCCGGTACGATCGTCGAGCACGTCGATGCGACCGACCTCGACCGGCGCATCCTGACGGTCCACGAGACGATCCCGGTCGCGGGTCCCGGGCCGATGACCCTGCTCTATCCTCAATGGCTGCCGGGCAAGCATTCGCCGCACGGACCGATCGATAAGCTTGCCGGGCTGATCATCCACGCCGGGGCGACGCGGCTCGAATGGACGCGCGATCCGGTCGACGTCTACGCCTTCCACATCGACGTGCCGGCGGGGGCAACGGCGATCGATCTCGACTTCCAGTTCGTCTCGCCGACCGACCCGAAGCAGGGCCGCGTCGTCGTAACGCAGAACATGCTCAACCTCGAATTCGACCAGACGACGCTGTATCCGGCGGGTTATTTCACTCGGCAAATTCCGGTGTCGGCGACGGTCAAGTTCCCCGACGGGTGGAAGGTCGCGACCGCACTCCGCCCCGTCGCCGGCGCCCCGGCGGGCGAGACGACCTTCAACACCGTGCCGTTCGAGACGCTCGTCGATTCGCCGATCTTCGCCGGGCGGTACATGCGCGTCATCCCGCTGGACACGTCGTCGCGGCCGGTGGCGCTCAACGTCGTCGCCGATCGCCCCGACCTGCTCGCCGCGACCGACGCGCAGATCGCGCCGCACGTCAAACTGGTCAAGGAGGCGGCGGCACTGTTCGGGTCGAAGCACTTCGACCATTATGACTTCCTGCTCGCGTTGAGTGACAAGCAGGGTGGCATCGGCCTCGAACATCATCGCTCGAGCGAGAACGGGTCGGTTCCGGCGTACTTCACCGAGTGGGACAAGAACCCCGCGTCGCGCAACCTGCTGCCGCACGAGTTTAGTCATAGCTGGGACGGCAAGTTCCGCCGCGGTGCCGATTCGTGGACGCCGAACTATAATGTGCCGATGCGCAACTCGCTGCTCTGGGTCTACGAAGGCGGCACGCAGTATTTCGGCACGATCCTCAGCGGCCGGTCGGGCATGTGGACCGCGCAGCAGACGCTCGATTCACTGGCGGCGTCGGCGGCGATGTACGATGCCGTCGTCGGGCGGACGTGGAAGCCGCTGATCGACACGACCAACGACCCGATCACCGCCGAACGCGCGCCCGAGCCGTGGCGCAACTGGCAGCGGTCGGAGGATTATTACACCGAGGGCCTGCTGATCTGGCTCGACGCCGACACGCTGATCCGCGAGCGGTCGGGCGGCAAGCGGTCGCTCGACGATTTCGCCCACCGCTTCTTCGGGGTCGACGACGGCAGCTGGACCGAGCTCAGCTATACCTTCGACGATGTCGTCGCGGCGTTGAACGCGACCGAGCCGTACGATTGGCGCAAGTTCCTGACCGACCGGCTGACGTCGCACGGCCCTGGCGCGCCGCTCGATGGCATCACGCGCGGCGGCTACAAGCTCGTCTACACCGAAAAGCCGAGCGACTTCGCCAAGACCGCCGACGCGACGGCAAAGCGCACCGATCTGAATTATTCGCTCGGGCTGAGCGTCGACAAGGACGGGGTGCTGACGACGGTGATGTGGGGCGGACCGGCCTTCAAGGTCGGGCTGACGGTCGGCACGACGATCCTGTCGGTCAACGGCGACGCCTACGACGGCGACGGGCTCAAGCGCGCGGTGACGGCGGCGAAGACCGGCAGCCCGGTCGAGCTGATCGTCAAGAACGCCGACCATTTCCGCACCGTCAGGATCGACTGGACCGGGGGCCTGCGCTACCCGCACCTCGAGCGGGTCGGAGCGGGGCCGGCGCGGCTCGACGCGATCATCGCCAGCCGGACGAAATAGTCACGCCACGCGCCGTCGCCGCCAGCGCATGATATGGGCGGCGGCGACGAAGCTGACCCCGGCGACGGTCAAGACGCGTTCGGCGGACTGTCCTTCGAAGACGGCAACGCCGAAAGTCATCAGCGTCAGCCCGGCGGCCCCGAGCACGAACGGGACGAAGCCCTCGGGCCACGGATCGCGCGTCAATACCCACAGGCTGACCGGCAGCGCGAAGGCAAGCAGCAGCCAGTGCGTCCCGCTCCCGGCGAACGCCCCGCCGAGCGACGGCAGCGCGACGACGATCAGCGGGAGTGCGAGACAATGGAGCAGGCACAGCCCCGACGCCGACACCGCCGCCCAGTCGAGCCATGATCCGGTCGGACGCATCGCGGCGATTGCCGCCTCCCAAGGTGACTTTATATCATCACAGAGATACGCGTGCCCGGAGGTGATTACAAGCGTGGCATCAGCCTGCGCAGCAGCCAGATTATGCTCAGGGTGATGACGGCGGCGGCGGTATCGGCGATCCAGTCGCCCCATTCGGCATCGCGGGCGATGAACGGGATCGCCTGGACGAACTCGATCAGCGCGCCAAGCGCGCTCAGCCACAGCCCGATCCGCCACGGCGCGGTGCGCGGCCACGCCCATGCCGCGAGCACGCTCAACGTGACGAAGGCGGCGATGTGATTGATCTTGTCCCCGTCGCCAAGATCGGGGGCCTCGGCATTCGGCAGGATCGCGGCGATGACCGTCCCGATCATGACGACGGCGAAGATCAGGCGGGGCAGGCGCGGGGTCATGCGATGTCGATCGCATCGTTTGGGGTCAGCCACGGCAGCAGCGCGAGCAGCGCCTCGCGCTCGATCGCAACACAGCCAGCGGTGACCGGATGGCCGGGGGCGGTGCAGTGGAGGAAGATCGCGCTGCCGAGCCCCGGAACCGGCGGATCGTCGTTGTAGCCGAGCGGGATAACGATGTCGTACAGGCCGTCGTCGCGCCACATCCGCTCGGCGGAGAAGGGGTGCGGCAGCCGGACGGCGGTGTTGTACGCCGGATCCTGTGGATCGTCGGACCAGCCGTCGTCGCGCGTCAGCCAGCGCCACGGCAGCGGCGACACCGGCAGCCCGAGGCCGCGGTCGGGGCGGATCAGCGCCTCGCGCAACGCAAACCGCCCGCGCGGCGTATGGCCGTCGCCCTCACGCTTGCCGGCGGCGTCGATCGGCCCGGTGCGGCCGAGACGGCACGCGGTGCGGACGCCGTCGGCGGTCAGCGTCAGCGTTCGCGAATCGACCGACAGGATCATAGATAATGCCCGCTGCGGTCGCGCTTGGTGTTGAGATAGTCGGCGTTGTGCGGGTTCGGCGGCATCGCATGCGCGATCCGCTCGACGACGTCGATACCGTGCGCCGACAGGCTCGCGACCTTGTCGGGGTTGTTGGTCAACAGCCGCACCTGGCCCACGCCGAGCAGGCGCAGCATCGTCGCCGCGACCGCGAAGTCGCGCTCGTCGGGCTCGAAGCCGAGGCGAAGGTTGGCGTCGACGGTATCGAACCCCTGGTCCTGCAGCGCATAGGCGCGGAGCTTGTTGATCAGCCCGATACCGCGCCCCTCCTGCTGGAGATAGAGCAATATCCCGCCGCCCGCCGCCGCGATCGCGGCGATGCCGGCGCGGAGTTGCGGGCCGCAATCGCATTTGAGGCTGCCGAGGACGTCGCCGGTCAGGCACTCGCTGTGGACGCGGACGAGCGGCGGGTTGCCGTCGGGCTGGCCGATGAGCAGCGCGAGATGCTCGGGCCCGCCCTCGGCGGGGCGGAAGGCGACGACCTCGGTGTCGGGCGCCCCGTCGAGCGGCAGGCGGGCGCGGGTGACGATCCGCAGCCGGTCGGCGCGGGCATAGGCCAGGACGTCATCCGCCCCTACGGCGAGCGGGGCGCCTGCGCCGGCCGCGACCGCGAACACCGCCGGCAGGATCCCGCCGAGCTTGGCCAGCCGCACGCCGGCCCGCGCCGCCGGCATCGCCGCGCCGGGATCGGCGGTGCGGAACGGCCCCTTGAACGGCAGCCGCAGGTCGTCGCCGGGATCGGCGATCGCGGCCGTCGCGGCGAGGTCGAGCCACGCCGGGCGTTCGATCCAGACGATGTCCTGCCCCGCCGCTGCGGGCTGGTTGACGATGTGGAGGACCGCCGCGCGCCGCGGGGTGACGATCAGCCCCGCGCGCCCGCCGGTCTCGAGCCGCGCCAGCGTCTCGGCGTCGGCGAGTTCGGCAGCGAGGACATCGAGGTCGCCGCCCGGGCTGGTCACCCGCACGATTTGCCCGCGGCGCAATTCGTCGACCGCGCGGGCGACGCTGGTGGCAGCGTCCGGGGTCATAGCGTGAACGTCGCGATTTGCGGGATATGGTCCGACGGCTTGCCCCATAGCCGCGCGTCCTCGATCACTTCGAACCGCGTCGCGGTCCGCGCCACCGCCGGCGATGCCCAGATATGGTCGAGCCGCCGCCCGCGGTCGTTGACCGTGTGATCGGCGTTGCGGTAGCTCCACCACGTGTACAGCCGCTCGGGCGCGGGAATGAATTGGCGCCCGAGGTCGACCCAGTCGTGGGCGGCGGCGAGGCCGTTCAGGCGGTCGACCTCGACCGGCGTATGGCTGACGACATTGAGCAGCGCCTTGTGGCTCCAGACGTCGCATTCCAGTGGGGCGATATTGAAGTCGCCGACGATCACCGTGTCGTCGCGCAAGCCCTCCGACCACGCAGTCATGCGGTCGACGAAGGCGAGCTTCTGCGCGAACTTCGGATTGAGCGCGGGGTCGGGGATGTCGCCGCCGGCGGGGACATAAACGTTCTCGATCAGCAGCCCGTTCGGCAGCCGCGCACCGATATGCCGTGCCTCGCCATTGTCCTGCCAGTCGAAGCGCCGCTCCTCGGTCAGCGGTAGCTTCGAGACCGTCGCGACGCCGTGGTGCATCTTCTGCCCGCAGACGACCCGATAGCGGTAGCCCAGCCGCTCGAAGAGGGTATGCGGAAAGTCGTTGTCGACGACCTTGGTTTCTTGGAGGCAGAGGATGTCGGGGGAATGCTCGGTCAGGAAGCGCTCGACGATGTCGAGGCGGAAGCGCACCGAATTGATATTCCAGGTGGCAATCGAGACTGTTTCGGCGGCGGACATCGCGGTCATTTAGGGACGCGAACGCCTCTCGCCAAACGAATTAGGCCCCCGCTCCGGGGGCATGGAGCGGGGGCCCGTCTGCGCTCGTCACGCAACGATCGGCCCTATGCCCAGACAACAGGGGGCAAATTCCAGACATCGGGTTGCGACCGCGAGCCGGTGTTAGCGGTCGCAACATTGCTCGCTCATGAACAGGTCTGAACGGCGCGCGCCAAAGCGACCCAATGCCGCGCCGATCGGTCAGCCGGTCTTGCCGGGCAGGCTTTTTGCCCGCGGATCGCGGAAGCCGAAGCCCGACGCCGGCACGGCGACGTTGTAGCGCGTCGCGTGCAGCGTGATGTCGGTGCGGTTGTTCTGCGCGTCGAGCGCGGTCCAGCCGAGCAGCGCGAGTCCGCCCGGCGCGGCGGGGTCGGCGACGAAGTTGAGCGTGATCGCGCCAAATTCGGGGTGCTTGGGGTCGCGCGCCTCGACGAGCAGGCCGGTGCCCTCCTGCCCGACGACATGCGCGAAGCGCGTGAGGTCGGCGTCGGCATCGAGCAGGACGCCGAGCGGGGTCGACTTGATCGGCAGCTGCGACACCTGCCCGACCTCGTAATCGATCACGCTCAACCGCTTGCCATCGGCGACGACGAGCAACGGCACCTTGTCGTAGGAAAAGCGGATCCGGCCCGGGCGCGACAGCGTCAGCTTGCCGGTGGCGACGGTGCCGTTCGCCGCGGTCTGGGTGAAATCGGCGGTCATCGTCGTCGTCGCCTTCAACGCCGCCTTGACGGTGTCGATCGTCAGCGGTGCGGCGGCGAGCGGGGTCGCGGCGAGGAGCAACGCCGTCACCACAGCATAATTCATGAGCTATCCTTTTCGAAGGCGATCGGTACGGCGAACGTGCTTTACCGCGGCTGAACCACCGACTGGGCTTGCCGCCGGCGTCGATTCTGTCGGAACATCTTACACTTTCGATCGGACGCGGTGACATCGCCAAATCTTTTGCTAACTCCGTTAAATACTTAAAATTACAGGTCCGTAACGGCATGGCTTTTGCATAATAAGGTCCGTTAACCTTGGGAAGGCATGCCTAAATGTTCAAAGCACATACCGCGATTTTCGCTGCTGCCGTGCTCGGCGCCGCGACTGCACATGCCGCGATCGTCGTCGACGGGAACTACGACGCTGCCTACGGCGCGGCGACCGCGACGGTGGCGTACGATCCAGCGGCGCCGGACAGCAATTTCAGTGATCCGACCAATGCGAGCAAGTTTATCGGTTACTCGATCTTCCTGAAGGCCGACAATGGCGCGGTTTACGGTTATCTGCGCGCCGATCCGTCGGTCGGCGCGAGCGCCGGCGCGTTCGCCAACGTCTACTTCGACATCGATCCGAAACGCGCCGTGCCGAACGGGTCGGACATCGGTTTCGAACTCGGCGCAACGTCGCACAACGTGTTCGTCGCCGGAACGCCGGGTACCGTCGTCGGGGCCGGGATCGTCACCGCGGTCAGCGCCGACCAGCTCGGGGTCGAGTTCAAGATTCCGAACAGCTTTTTCACCACGCCGGTCGCGGGCCTGACCTATTACGGTAATGAGGAGTTCCCCTCGGTCGGCGGCCCGGTGACGCTGCGCCTGTCGCAGAGCTTCGGCTATTCGGTCGCCGGCGGGGCGACTTACGGCAATGACCGCCTCGGCAGCGTCACGCTCGCCGCCGCCAGCCCGACCCCGGAGCCGGCCGCATGGGCGCTGATGATCGGTGGGTTCGGCCTCGTCGGCGCCGCCGCGCGCCGACGCCGGAGCACGCTCGCCGCGTAGCTCACGCGCGCGGATGCGCATTGCGATAGACGTCGAGCAAATGCGCGGCGTCGACCGCGGTATAGACCTGCGTCGACGACAGGCTGGCGTGGCCGAGCAGTTCCTGGATCGAGCGCAGGTCGGCGCCGCGCGCGAGCAGGTGCGTCGCGAAGCTGTGGCGCAGCGCGTGCGGCGTGGCACTCGCGGGCAGGCCGAGCCCGGCGCGCGCCGCCGCCATCGCCTTGCGGATCAGTTCGGGCGCGAGTGGGCCGCCGCGGACGCCGCGAAACAGCGGGGCCGACGCCGATCGCGGCCACGGGCAAAGGTCGACGTAGGTCTCGATCGCGTCGCGGACGACGGGCAGCAGTGGCACGATCCGCGTCTTGGCGCGCTTGCCGGTGACGACGAGCGTCGGCCCGAGCGGTAGCGCGCTCCCGGTCAGCGCGAGCGCCTCGGCGATCCGTAAGCCGGCGCCGTATAGCAGCAGCACGACGGCGGTGTCGCGCGCCGCGACCCACGGGCTGCGCGCCGCGTCACCGATGTCGGCGACAAGCGCGCGCGCATCGGTGGGGGCGACCGGGCGGGGGACGCGGACCGCGCGGCGCGGGCTGGCGAGCCCGGCGAGGCCGCTGGCGTCGACCCCGGCCGAGGCGGCGAAGGCGTAGAAGGTGCGCAACGCCGCGACTTCGCGCGCGATCGACGCGTTGCCGAGCCCCTCGCTCCGCCGCGCGGCGAGAAAGGCGCGGAAGTCGGCGAGGCCGAGCCCCGACAGCGTCGCTGCATCGACCGGCCGGCCGAGATGACGGCCAGCGAAAGCGACGAAGCGATGGAGGCTCGCGGCGTAGGCCCGGACGGTGTTCGGCGACAGCCGCCGCGCATCGGTCAGGCTCGCGCACCAATCGACCACCAGCGCGGTGGCCGAAACGGTCACAGGATCGCCATCACAGGATTGTCTGCCCCGACTTCGCCCAGTCCTTCGTGAACCCCTCGAGCCCGCGGTCGGTCAGCGGGTGGTTGGCGAGCGCGCGGATCACCGCGGCGGGCATCGTGCAGACATCGGCACCGATCTTCGCCGCCTGCAGGACATGGACCGGGTGGCGGACGCTGGCGACGAGGATCTCGGTATCGAAGCCGTAATTGTCGTAGATCAGCTTGATGTCGGCGATCAGGTTCATGCCGTCGAAGCCGACGTCGTCGTGGCGGCCGACGAACGGCGAAATGAACGCCGCCCCCGCCTTCGCCGCCAGCAGCGCCTGCGTCGCCGAGAAGCACAAAGTCACGTTGACCATCACCCCGTCGTCGCTCAGCGTCTTGCACGCGCGCAGGCCGTCGAGCGTCAGCGGCACCTTGATCGTGATATTGTCGCCGAGCGTCAGCAGCTTCGCCGCCTCGCGCAGCATGTCGTCGGCGCCGGTGGCGACGACCTCGGCCGACACCGGGCCGTCGACCAGCTTGGCGATCTCGGCGATCACCTCGAGAAAATTGCGCCCCGACTTGGCGATCAGGCTCGGGTTCGTCGTCACGCCATCGAGCAGCCCGGTGCGGCTGAGCTCCTCGATCTCGCGGGTATCGGCGGTGTCGACGAAGAACTTCATGGCGGCGGTCCCGGGGCGGTGAGTGTCCGCGAGCGTGTAGCGCGTCGCCGCCGTCCCCGCGCTATTTTTTCTTCGCCGCCGCGCCCTTCTTGCCGAGTTCGGCCTGCGCCGCCGACGACTTGCGCGGGTTCTTCTCGCCCTCGCTCGCCGCCTTGGCGTTCGCCTTTTTCGCCGTCGTGCTGCCCTTGCCCTTGGTCTCGGCCATGTCACGCTCCTTGGTTCGAAGCCGAAATGCGCGGGCCGGAGTGGCGTTCCCCGCCCGTTCGCCTATTTCAGGCGGATGACCCGCGTCCGCGTCCTCGTCCTCCAGCACGGCCTCGGCGCGCTCGACTATGCCGTGCCCGACGACCTGACGCTCGACTATGGCGACGTCGTCGAGGTGCCGCTCGGGCCGCGCACGATCGTCGGCGTCGTCTGGGAGGCCGAGCGCTGGGCGGCGCGCGAGGTGCCCGACGCCAAGCTCCGCACCGTCGTCCGCCGCTTCGACGTTCCCGCGATGACCGCCGGGCTGCGCCGCCTGATCGAATGGACCGGCGCCTATTACATGGCGCCCCCGGCGGCGGTGCTGCGGATGGCGCTGTCGGTCCCGTCGGCGCTCGTCGCGGCGGCGGACGTCACCGAATATCGGCTCGAGACCGTACCCGAAAAGCTCACCCCCCAGCGCGCCGCCGCCGCCGAGCGGCTCGCCGGGCGGCAGGGGTCGGTGCGCGAACTCGCGCGGCACGGCGGCGTGTCGGAGGGGGTGATCCGTGGCATGGTCAAGGCGGCGATGCTCACGCCGATCGCGGTCAGCCCCGACGTGCCCCCGCCGGTCCCCGACCCCGACTTCGCGCAGCCGGTGCTCAGCTACGAACAGGCGGTCGCGGCGGAGGACATCCAACGTGCCGTCGACGCGCGCACCTTCGCGCCGTTCGTCCTCGACGGGGTGACGGGGTCGGGCAAGACCGAGGTGTATTTCGAAGGCATCGCGGCGGCGCTGCGTTCGGGAGGGCAGGCGCTCGTCCTCGTCCCCGAGATCGCGCTCACCGCGCCGTGGCTCGCGCGCTTCGCCGCGCGCTTCGGCTGCGCGCCGGTGGCGTGGCACTCCGACCTGCGTGGGTCGGAGCGCCGCCGGGCGTGGCGCGCGGTGGCGAACGGCGACGCGCGGGTGATCGTCGGGGCGCGGTCGGCGCTGTTCCTGCCGTACGCCGACCTCCGCCTGATTGTCGTCGACGAGGCGCACGAGTCGAGCTTCAAGCAGGACGACGGCGTCCAGTACCACGGGCGCGACGTCGCGGTGATGCGCGCGAGCCTCGAAAACGCGACCGTCGTCCTCGCCACCGCGACCCCGGCGATCGAGACCCGCGTCCAGGTCGCGCGCGGGCGCTATACCGAACTCAAACTACCGACGCGCTTCGGCGGGGCGCAGCTGCCGCGCGTCGCGACGATCGACCTCCGGACCAATCCGCCGCCGCGCGGGAACTGGCTCAGCCCGCCGCTGGTGGCGGCGCTGCGCGAGACCTTCGTCGCGGGCGAACAGTCGCTGCTGTTCCTCAACCGTCGCGGCTATGCCCCGCTGACGCTCTGCCGGAGCTGCGGCGAGCGGATCGAATGCCCGCAATGCACCGCGTGGCTCGTCGAACACCGGCTGACCGGGCGGCTCCAGTGCCACCATTGCGGCTATACCGTGCCCGTCCCGAAGCTGTGCCCGGCGTGCGGCGCGGCCGACAGCCTCGTGCCGTGCGGCCCCGGCGTCGAGCGCGTCGCCGAGGAGGTCGCGCGCATCCTGCCCGACCTGCGCGTCGTGCTGGTGACGTCGGACACGATCTTCTCGCCCGCCCGCGCCGCCGCGCTCGTCGCGAGCGTCGAGGCGCGCGAGGTCGACCTGCTGATCGGCACGCAGCTCGTGACCAAGGGCTATCACTTCCCCGACCTGACGCTCGTCGGCGTGGTCGACGCCGACCTCGGCCTCGCCGGCGGCGACCTGCGCGCGAGCGAGCGGACCTTCCAGCAGATCGCGCAGGTGTCGGGGCGCGCCGGCCGCGGCGCCAGGCCCGGGCGCGTCCTCCTCCAGACCCACCAGCCCGAGGCGCGGATCATGCGCGCGCTCGTCGAGTACGACGCCGAGGGGTTCTACGCCGCCGAGACCGACGCCCGCTGCGACCTCGGCCTGCCGCCGTTCGGGCGGCTGGCGGGGGTGGTCGTCTCGGGCGAGGACGAGGCGGCGGTCCTCGCCACCGCCCGCGCTCTCGGCCGCAGCGCGCCCGCCGCCGACGGCCTCGCCGTGCTCGGCCCGGCGCCTGCCCCACTGGCGATGCTGCGCGGCCGCCACCGCCAGCGGCTGCTGGTCCACGCGCGGCGCAGCCTCGACCTGCAGGGCATCATCGCCGCGTGGCTCGAGGGCGTCGCGATCCCGGCGAGCGTGCGCGTCACGGTCGATATCGACCCGTATAATTTCCTGTGACGCGGGCGGCGCGCCCGGTCAGCGCGTGCCGGTCGACCCCGCCGCGTCGCGCGCCAGCCACGCATCGATCGCCGGCAGCCGGTCGTCGCGCACCTTGATCCGGTAGGTGATGTCGGCGATCGCGGTCTCGGTCGCGCGACGCGAGCCGGCGGCGACATATTTGGCGGCATAGGCGCGAAGTTTGCCGACCATCGCCGGATCGGCGGAGCCCTGCGCGAGCCCCGGGTAATACTGGCTGCGCGAGGTGGCATCGACGCGGCGGTCGACCTGCTCGCGGTGCGCCAGCGCGAAGTCGAAGGCGAGGTCGGGATGCCGCCGGGCGACGCCGCGGATGATGCTCGCCGAGTTGGTCGCGCCCGGCTCGTCGGTCAACGCGAGATCGAGCGCGCGCTGCGCCAGCGCCGTGTCGGTCGTCGTCGCGAGCAGGTCGTAAAGCTGGTCCTTGATCAACGGCGTTTTTTCGCTGGCGGCCGTCTGGCGCAGCGCGTCCCACGTCGCCGCATCGGCGTTCGTCGCGACGACTTGGAGCACGCTGCGCCGGATCGCGGCGGGCAGTACGCTCGCGTCGTCCCGCGCCGCATAACGCCGCCGGCTTTCGGCGATCACGCCGGGATCGCCGAACTGGCCGAGGGTCGCGATCAGCTCGTTGCGCAAGGTCGCCACCGGCGCCGCCTCGCCGCGCTGCGCGGTCCAGCCGACCTGCGCGAACACCGGGGCCAGCCGCGCGATCGCAAAGCGCCGGAACGCCGCCTGGCGCGGCGCGTCGCCGTCGTAATAACCGTCGAGCCCGGCGAGCAGGCCGGCGAAACTGCCCCACAGCTGGGGATCGGCGGTCGGCGGAGCCGCCTTCGCCAGGTCGAGGACGTCGGACGCCGGCTCGAGCCCGGCGAGGCCGAGCGCCGACGTGTCCGAGACGACGCCGAGCTGGTCGATCGTCGCGAGCCTGGGAAAGGCGGTGACGACGGTCGCATAGGCCGCGGGCGTATACAGCGTGCG
>CAXTPH010000017.1:0-18850 GCA_964245955.1 uncultured Sphingomonadaceae bacterium
CGGCGTTCGTCCGGCTCTTGCTCGCAGATGACCACAAGCACCTGACGGCGACCTATCAGACGACCACGCAGCTCGTAAGCGCGGTGAGCGCGCCGGTTGCACTCGTCCTGATTGCGTATCCACAGACCGTCCTGTTCGCCTGGTCGGGCAATGGCGTGCTCGCAGCGAATGCCGGGCCGATTGTCGCCCTGCTCGCGCTTGGCAACTATATCAACGCGGTGGTGCAGGTGCCATTGCAGCTCCAGCTCGCACAGGCTTGGACGCGAAACATCATCGTGTCGAACATCGTCGGTATCGTGCTGTTGACGCCACTCCTGTTTTGGGCGGTTCCGCGATACGGCACCGCAGCCGCCGCGATCATCTGGGTGGCGGCCAACGCTCTCCACGTGCTGATGCAGGTCCCATGGATGCACCGACGCCTTCTGATCGGGCAGCTTCCCCGGTGGTACAGTCGCGATGTCGCGCTGCCGCTTCTGGGGCCTATCGCGATCGTATTTGCCGCACGACTAATAAGAGCCGACGCGATCGGAGACCGGCTTTGGTTGATTCCGTTCTTGCTCGCGGTCGGCGTCTTCTCCGGTCTCGCGGCGATCGCTCTCACGTCGACGTTGCGGCAGCGTGCGGTCGGCGCGATCCGATACGCAACGGGTCGCCGCACCGCAGCAATTTTCATTCGTCCGCCTAATTAGTTGCGACAGCGAACGGATAAAGTTCAAGAGGTTAAAGGCTACTAGTCAGCGGTAAGCTGCGCGTCCGCAAGATAGCCTTGGGCTGGACGCGAACTAAGGATAATATTGTATAGTCGGAGAATTCTAGTCCGCATTCTAAAGTCGAGCATCAGCCGCTTGGCCGGCGTGAGAAGGCCTTTCTCAAAAAATACTGTATAGTTTCCTTTGCGGAACAAATCGTAATCATAATGATCGGCAATCCACCGGAATGCCATCTCGCTATAGAAGAAGATATGCTGGCCAGTAATCGGTATCAGATATGGCCATGAGTGATCCTGTCCGGAATAGGGCGTCGTCATCACGAGAACGATGCGAGGGCGAAGCCGATACAAATCGTCTAGTTCGTCGCACGGTCGCGCGAAATGTTCGAGAACTTCAAAAGCAGACACAATATCGGGTCGGACAAAAGTCGGCTCGGTGAAGCCTTGGGCATAGGTCGGCTTCGCATAATTATCGCGAACAAAGGCATTGATGCCGTGATCCCGTAACAAACGACAAAGCAGTCCGTCACCACCCCCAATATCAATCAAGTCATGGCAGTTGAACAAATTCGCGATTGTCAGTGTAACGCCAAGACAATCGAGATTCCGTCTGACGGCGCCCGTATCAAGAAAGTTGAGATTAGATTTACCACCGTCTGCGCATTGGTCTGGTGCTTTCGTCGAATAAGCTTCATTTAACCAATACGGCGTCTCGGTCTGCAGCGAGCCGCAGATATCACAGCGAAAATAACAAACATCATGCGTCGCTAGAACACGAAGGTCGAACACTTCATGCGCTTGCCCCCCGCAAAGGCGGCAGCCACCTGAAAGCGTTTTCACTCAATAACCTTTCGGCAGGATTGGACGCCAGTTCTGATCCGCGTGTGCGCTACGCCGACGAAGCAATAGCGACACGCGTCGCCTCGTTAGCAATCCTTGATGCCGTCGTCCATATTGCCGAGGGCCCCATGGCGTCGTACGGCCTGCCGCATGAAAACGGCATTGATCTGCGGTATCGGCGGCCAGGACGGGGGGTATCTTGCGGCGCTGCTGCTCGCCAAGGGCTATCGCGTCTGGGGCACCTCGCGCGATGCGCACGTCAACGGCTTCGACAATCTAACGCGGCTCGGCATTCGCGACCAAGTTACGACCGTTAGCATGGCGCCTGACGATTTCCGCAGCGTGCTCACCGCCGTGACCCGCAGCGAGGCGACCGAAATCTATGCGCTCGCCGGCCAGAGCTCGGTCGGCCTGTCGTTCGAGCTGCCGGTCGAGACGCTGCAGAGCATCGTCTTTGGCACGCTCAACCTGCTCGAGGCGATCCGCTTCACCGGGGCGCCGATCAAGCTGTACCAAGCCGGCTCGAGCGAGTGCTTCGGCGATCTCGGCGGCGCGCGCGCGACCGAGACGACGCCGTTCCGGCCGCGGAGCCCGTATGGCGTCGCCAAGACATCGGCGCACATGCTCGTCGCCAACTACCGCGAGGCGTACGGAATCTTCGCGTGCACCGGCATCCTGTTCAACCACGAATCGCCGCATCGCCCGCGCCGCTTCGTCACCAGCAAGATCGCCGCCGCGGCGCGCCGGATCGCCGCCGGGGACACCCCGCCGCTGACCCTTGGGCGGCTCGACATCGTCCGCGACTGGGGCTGGGCCCCCGAATTCGTCGACGCGATGTGGCGGATGCTCCAGCACGACGTCCCCGACGATTATATCGTCGCCACCGGGGAATCGCATTCGCTCGAGGACTTCGTCGCCGCGGCGTTCGCCGCCGCCGGGCTCGACTGGCGCGACCACGTCCGCACCGACCCGAGCTTCGTCCGCCCGACCGACCTCGCGTGGAGCGGCGCCGACCCGAGCCACGCGGCGACGCAACTGGGATGGCGCGCGGAGACGATGATGGCAGAGGTGGCGCGGCGGATGGTGGCGGCGTCCGAATAGGCTTAGAGGGGGCCGATACCCCGAGACACGAGCCATATAGAAAGTGGTCATGGCAACGATAGACTTTGAAGATGGCGAGGTTCTGCTCGTATCGTCGCAGGCACCTGGCATGATTAAAGCCCTGCTGAGACGCTGGTACGTAATCGTGGGAGCTGGAGCCGTCGGTGTTTTGCTCGCAGCACTTTCGTTAGGTAGCGGGCCGCTTTTTGAAAGCGCAATTTCAATCGCGCCCTCTCAGGGCGCATCTACCGCCGAAAGCGGCAGCAGTTCTATTTCAAGCTTAGCTGCGATCGCCGGCATTGGTGGTGGCGGCAGCCAAACACTGAGCCCATACGACCAACTTCTTGCCACTTTAAAGTCTGCAGAACTTGCGGAGGCTGTGTTTCAAGACAAACTCTTGTTACATAAGATTTTTAGTGCGCGCTGGGACGAGAGTATTCATCAATGGAAAACGAACACTTCGACCCTCTCCGCAATTGCCCATAGTATTGACGAGACTTTCGGAGTCTACCGGCCCCGAGATGTCGGCGTTGATGACGTGGTCGCCTACCTCAGATCTAATGTAAAGATTACTAACGACAAAACTAGCGCTATCCGTGTGATAAGTGTTAGAACGGCGAACCCGCAGAATAGTTATGATATACTAAATTCAATCTATCACAAGGCCGACGACATAGTTCGTCGTTCAGACGCCCAATTTGTTAGCCAGCAGGTTGATTATCTACAGCGCCGACTGGATACTATAACGAATGTCGATCATCGTCAGCAGCTCGCAATCATATTATCTGATTATGAAAAACGCCTCATGCTCGCGCAAGGCCGTTCAAACTATGCCTCCAGAGTGGTTGATTATCCCCAGGTGGCACGGAGTCCTGCCACGCTACGACCTACTATCGTTCTCCTTCTCGGTGCCATCATCGGTGTGATCGTCGGAGTGAGCATCGTAGCATTCCTCAAAATTCGCCGGCGGTCGCTTGAGCAGCTTGCTATCCTAAAAGATGATAGTCTCGCTTTGGAATAATAAATATGGATGTGGTCGAGACTCGTTATCCATTTGACAATGTCCTTGAATATTTTTCAGGTGGATATTTTTTTACACTCCAGGGTCTACATCTCTCTCTGGCGTATTGTGTGGTTATCACTGGTTGCGTTTTGACTGTCCGGCAGCGGTCACAGACACTAGTCGGTGCGTGCTCGATTTTATATTTTGCTTTGCAGCCGTTTAATAACCCAGCGTTTGTCCTTATGGGAGTTACAATTGCCGATCTATTTGGCATTATTGTGGCGATTGCATGCGTTGCCCTCTTCTTTTTGCGGGGTGTTCGCTTAAATGGGTTCATCATTGCTTTTTTGGCGTTCGCTGTGATTGCGTCACTACATGGCGCAGTTGTCTGGATGAGCGACAAGTCCTTCGCCGAACAGGCTTCCCTATTTTCACGGTACGCTATCATTATAAAGGTTGTAGTTTTTCCTTTAGTTTTTGCTTGGGTATTAACCGAACAGGAGCCACGCACTTATCTTCCGTTGCTTCTATCCGCTATTTCGAACTTTACTATCGCAATATGTGCAATTTATCTTGTTCAACTTCTTGTGTTTTTTAGTGGTACAATCCCTTATGGCACCTTTGGAGGATCTGGGTTTTCGGTAACTGTCGCTTTCGGGGGAGTGTCTATTGAGCGTGGTCATCTATCTAGATTCATGGCTCCGCTTCTAGTTCCGATCTCTATACATGCATATTTGATAAAGCGATATTGGCCAATAGCGCTATATTTGCTGGTTATGGCGGTGAATTTTTCAGCCTCAGGCCTTGCATTTATCGTGATACAGTTCTTTTTTGCATCAATCATATTTTGGCCATCTCTAAAACGCTTTCTAATTAGCGCCCGAGGTATAGTCATTATTGGATTAGCTTCTGCCTTTATAGCAAGTTTCGCTAGCGCTTATGGAGCAATCATTGAGAAGATATACACATTAGTCATCGTCGGCGATGAAGCAAATGGAGGTGGCAGGAGTTTAGGTCTTTTGGCCAATTACTTGACCGAATACCCTTTAGGTATCGGTTATTCTGGTAGCACCTATAGGACCGCGCCAGATTTACCCGAAATCAATATGGGGATTTATGCATTTATTACTCAGATGTCAGCCTTCGCGCTGATATTTATTGGACTCTTATTATTATCTGTAGCTTCCGTATGGTTTATGTACCGCGATCGCTCCACAGTGGCAAAGCTTCTCTTGGTGGGCTCGCTGGCTCTTCCGATCGTATTTGCGTCAGATATTCTTTGGTTCGGACCTCTTTGGTGGCTGCCTGTCTTCTGTCTGGCGTCATACCGGAAATTGATGGTCAAATGGTCTGATAATGATTGGCGAAATGCCGCGACACATCTTTTGACGCCGAGCATCGCATGATCGTCTTTTCGCACGACATTTTTTCCGCACAAGCGGCGGGGGGCGTGTCGCGGTGCATGATCGAATTGATGCGCGCGCTGGGTGACACCGTCGACTGGCATTTGTGGGCGGGACGGCATCGCAACGACCTGCTCGCGCCCGCCCTGCACGACCCCGCTATCGCCGGCCACGTTCTCGCCGCGCGCCGGGGCGGTGGCGGTCGCTTCCTTGGCGCAATGGTCAACGAGCCGCGATTCGCCGCCGCAGTCCGCCGCCAGCGGGCGGCGCTCGTCCACCGGACCTATTATCCGGTGATCGACCTGCTGCCGCGCCGGGTCGCGCGGGTCGAGACGCTCCTCGACATGTGGGACGAGCGCGGCGGCGCCGGCGCCGGGCGCCTGACCTCGCTCAAGACCCGGATCAAGCGGCGCGCGCTGCACCGTGCCGATGCGATCGTCTGCATCTCGGCGAACAGCCGGGCCGAGCTGCTTGACCTGTGGCCCGCGCTCGAGGCGCGGTCGAGCGTCGTTCCGCTCGGCGTCCGCCCTCTATCACCGCATCCTGTCGCGGCCGGCCGCGACCGGCCGTACTTCGTCTTCGTCGGGCGACGGGGCACGTACAAGAACTTCGCCGTCGCGCTCGCCGCGCTGCGGGCGGCCGAATTGCCCGATCACGACCTCATCGCGTTCGGCGGCGGCCCGCTCGGTGCGGACGAAATCGCGCTGATCGCCGAACACGGGCTGACTGATCGCGTCGTCCAGATCGGCGGCGGCGACGACCGGCTCGCCGGGTTGTACGAAGGCGCCACGGCCTTGCTATACCCGTCGGCGTACGAGGGGTTTGGCCTGCCGCTGCTCGAGGCGATGATCCACGGTTGCCCGGTGATCGCGGCGCCGCTCACCTCCCTGCCGGAGGTCGGCGGCGCCGCGGCGCTGTATGCCGATCCGTGCTATCCCGAGGCATGGGGTACGCGCATGGCCCAGCTGGCAGCGGACTCCGGCGTTGCCGAAACGCAGCGCGTCGCTGGGTACGCGCGCGCGGCGGCGTTCGGCTGGGACCGGACCGCGGCGGCGCATGCCGCGCTCTATGCGACTATCACCGGAGCCCGACCCGGCTGACGCGCTCGATTACGTTCAACGATCGGACGCAGCGGTCGGCGGCCAGCGTACCTCGAGCGGGGCCGGCCACTGATATGCCGCCAGGCCGAACTGGAGCGCCTTCAGCGTATATTTCGACCAGACGATCGGCGGCGCCGTGGCGATGCGGTGGCGACGGAGCGAGGCGACCGCCTCGCGATTGATCGCGCGGCGGCTGGCGAAACCGCTGTTGGACAGCCCGCCTTCGCGCAGCGTGACGATTGTTTCCCGGATCGGAGCCGCGCGCAGGCGGTTCGATCCGAAAAAGCGGATCATCCATTCGAAGTCGGCGCCAATCCTGATTCCGGTGTCGAAGCCGCCGACTCGGTCGAACGCCGCGCGCCGGGCATAGAAGCCGGGGTGGGGCGGCATATGCCCAAACCGCAACATCCATGGCGCGAATGGGGTCGACGGATAGGCGCGGGTCAACCGGGTCGGGTCGGCGGCCATGACGATGGCGACCCCGGCCGATACCGCATCGCTATCGCCAATACCCGCGCTGATCAGCGCGGCCGCGTCGGTCCGGCAATAGAAGTCGTCGGCATTGAGGAAGCCGATGATCTCGCCAGTCGCCGCCGCGATGCCTTTGTTCATCGCATCGTACAGGCCGTTGTCAGGCTCGCTGATCACGCGGGTCTTCGCCGTCGCGGCCGCCTTGGCGATGGCGACCGTGCTGTCGGTGGACGCCCCGTCGACGACGATATGCTCGAGATCGCCGTGCGACTGCGCCGCGACCGATTGCATCGTGTCGCCGATCGTCGCGGCGGCATTCCAAGCGACGGTGATCACGCTGACCTTCACGTCGCTGCCCGTCGGAATGCCGCTCGACGCCCGCACCCTGCGGTCACCCGCGCAAGGCCCGGTCGTGTTCAAGATGGGTCAATGCATCGGCCAGTCCGTCGCGAAGGCTGATTCGGCTCGACCAGCCGAGCCGTGCCAGTTTTTGCGAGTCCATGAGCTTGCGCGGTGTACCGTCGGGCCGGTCCCGGTCGAAGCGAATCTCGCTCGCGCAGCCGACGACGTCGCAAATCGTCCGCGCCAGCTCGGCTATCGTAACATCGGCTCCGGTGCCGACATTGATATGCTCGGCGTCGGAATAATGCTGCAGGATGAACACCAGTGCATCGGCGAGGTCGTCGACATGCATGAATTCTCGCCGCGGCATTCCCGTGCCCCATACGGTCATCACCGCTGCGTCGGTATCGCGCGCCTCGACCGCCTTGCGCAGGAGCGCGGGGATGACATGGCTCGTCTCAAGGTCGTAGTTATCGCCCGGACCGTACAGATTGGTCGGCATCGCGCTGATGAAATCGAGGCCAAATTGCGTGCGATATGCCTCGGCAAGCTTGATTCCCGCGATCTTGGCGATCGCGTACCACTGGTTGGTCGGTTCGAGGGCACCGGTAAGGAGCGCGTCCTCGCGGATAGGCTGGTCGGCGAACTTCGGATAGATGCACGAGCTGCCGAGAAACAGCAGCTTGGTCACATCGGCGGCGGCTGCCGCCCGCATGATGTTTGCCTCGATCATCAGATTATCGTGCAGGAAATCGACCGGAAAGCTGGCGTTGGCGGCGATGCCGCCGACGCGAGCCGCGGCGACGATGACGACGTCGGGCCGGTTGGCCGATACCCATGCAGCGACATCGTCGGCCCGTTGCAGGTCGACGGCCGAACGATCCACCGTCAAAACGTCGATGGGTTCGTCGCGCAGGCGTCGCACGAGCGCGCTGCCGACCATGCCGCGGTGGCCGGCAACCCAGACCCGCCTGCCGGCAAGATCGAAGATCACGGCGCGCGCCGCGACACCGCCTGCCGGTCGGCCGCGACCATCTCGGCGACAAGCTGCTCCATCGTCGTCGTATGCTTCCAGTCGAGTCGGGCGAGCGCCTTCGACGGGTCGCCGAGCAGCAGGTCGACCTCGGTCGGGCGGAAGTAGGCTGGATCGATCGCGACGAGCACGTCGCCGGTGCGGGCGCAGCGCCCCTTTTCCTCGACCCCCTCGCCCGACCAGTCGAGGGTGCGACCGATCTCGGCGAAGGCCAGCTCGACGAACCGGCGGACCGTCGTCGTTACTCCGGTGGCGAGCACCCAGTCTTCGGCGACATCGTGCTGGACGATGCGCCACATGCCGTCGACATAATCGCGCGCATGTCCCCAGTCGCGCTTGGCGTCGAGGTTGCCGAGGTAGAGCGTGGCCTGCAGCCCCTGCTCGATCGCAGCAACTGCGCGCGTGATCTTGCGCGTCACGAACGTCTCGCCGCGTAACGGGCTTTCGTGGTTGAACAGGATGCCGTTCGAGGCATGGATGCCGTAAGCTTCGCGGTAGTTAACCGTGATCCAATAGGCATAGAGTTTGGCGACCGCGTACGGCGAGCGCGGATAGAAGGGTGTCGTCTCGGACTGCGGCACCGCCTGGACGAGACCGTATAGTTCCGACGTCGACGCCTGATAGAAGCGCGTCATCTTTTCGCGACCCAGGATGCGGATCGCCTCGAGCAGGCGGAGCGTGCCGATCCCGTCGGCGTTCGCGGTATATTCCGGCGTCTCGAAGCTGACTTGGACATGGCTCTGGGCGGCGAGATTGTATATTTCGTCGGGCTGCGTTTCTTGAACCAGACGGATCAGGTTCGTCGCATCGGTCAGGTCACCGTGATGCAGGAAGAACCGGGTCGGCCCCTCGTGCGGATCACGGTAGAGATGGTCGATCCGTGACGTATTAAACGACGAAGCCCGCCGTTTCACGCCGTGAACGATATAGCCTTTTTCGAGGAGCAGTTCCGAGAGATAAGCGCCGTCTTGCCCGGTGACGCCGGTTACGAGTGCGGTTTTCGTCAAAATATTTCTTTCCGTGCGATTGCGGGACGGCTCTACCAAAGCCGTGCCGCAGTTGTCGATGCCGTTGGGATCGTCAGAAGCGCTGCCGCAAGCCCACCTCGACCTGCGCCCGCCCGGCCCGCCGCCCCGGGGTTCCCGGCGAATCGGTCTGGTACCGCGTCTCGACCCGGACATCGCCGAAGCGGGTCGGCCACTCGACACCGGCGGTGCCGATCGCGAATTTCTCCGAATCAGGCGAGTTGCGATTGCCGACGGTGCCGCTATACAAACCGTAGGGCCCGGTCACGACGCCCGAGATCCCGGTGACATTGAGGTGGACCGCATTGACCGAGCCGTACCAGCGGCGGTTGCGCGAATCCGTCACCGACAGCGAAGCGGCGACGTTACGGCTGTCGCCATCGGTCCAGTAGCCGATCGGGCGGCCCTTGTAGGTGAAGCCGTCGAGGTACAACGTGTTGTTGTAGAACGATCCCGGATAGGTCGCGCCGCCCGGTTGTAGCGGCGTGCCGCTGAAGAGCTGAGCGGCGAGCGTGTCGGCATATTCGACGCTGGCCTGCCAGGCAGCACCGCGGTGCCCCCACGGTCCCGACCACGTCGTGCCGATCTGGCGGCCGAACTGCTTGAGGACGGCGTTGCTGAAGTTCTCGGCCTCGGCCTCGGCGTAGACTTTCCCGGCGATGGCCCCGAACCGGCGGGTATAGCTAATGTCGAAGCCGGCGAGCTGGTTGCCGGGCTGGCGGATATAGTCGGCCCGGCTTCCGCTCGAATCGCTCGCGCCGATGAACGAGTTGCCGATCTGGTGGAACCCGCACGGACGGCCTTCGCCGCACAATTGCTGCGCGCGGTTGAGCCCAACCTCGACCCCGCGCGCGGGCTGGAAGCTGACCCGGGTGCCGATGTTGGCGCTGTTGCGAAAGTCGCGCCGGCCGTCGAGGATGCCGACGAAGAAGTCGAAGCGGAACGGGCCGAACCAGCGCAGCACCGGCGCGTCGAACGCGCTCGGCATCAGCTTCTTGATGCCGATCTTCGGAAACGGACGCGCGCTGTTCGAATAGAGCAAGGCGCCGTCGTGGCCCGGGCCGAACCAGACCGGCGTAAAGCCGCCGTAGATCGCGACATTGCCGATCGTCACCGCGACCTGGCTTGGCTCGAAGTTATAGCGCTGGCCGTTACGCTCCGACCGCGCACCAATCCCGGCGTCGATGCTCAGCGCGCCGAGATTGAGCTCGCCGCGTACCGAGGCGTCGACGTTCGCCCGCGCGGCGTTGCCGAACCCGCGCTGGACCTCGGTGCCGCCGGTCGCGTCGATCCGGGCATCGACCGACGTGCGCTGCGCGGCGAGGTCGCTGAGCCGTTCGAGACGCGCGACCGCGGCGGCGAGGTACGGATCGAGTGCGCGGCCGTCGCGCGCCGCGTCGAGACCGCCGTCGATCTGGACCCACGGCAACGGCCACGAATCGACCGGGCCGCGGATGATGCCCGCGGCCTCGAGCAGGTCGACGTCGGCCCGCAGCTGGACGTCGCCGGCGTCGGCGAACGGGCCCGCTGCCGCGTGCGTCGCCGGCATCAGAACGACCGCCGCCACCGCCAACGCCACCCGCAGCTTCACTGGAAACTCCCCACCGCGCGATCCCGCCCTAATCAGCGCAGCTTTCGCAGGGCACAGCTGTTTCGTCGAGGCCACAGTCGTGCAATAACTCGTGGCGGGCATCGACAGCGTTGAACTTTGTGCTTGAGCGCGGGTTTGAATGAGTTAGAAGCGCCATGACACTGTACGCGCCGACTTTGATGGAGAATATGATGAGCTTGTTGTTGAAGGCGGCCGTTGGTTCGCTCCTTCTCGTCCAGACTGCTGCTGCCTTTGCCCAAACCGCGCCGGTGCCGGCGCCAACCGGGACCGCCGCGGGTGCCGATGACGCGTCGGACCATTCGAAGCGCAACCTGTACGGCGGCATCATCGTCGGTGGCATCCTCGTCGCCGTGGCGGCCGTTGCCGCGACGGGTGGTAACGACGGTCTGGCCGATACGAGCACCCCGGTGACCCCGCCGGTCGTCGTTCCCCCGGTCACCACGACGACGGTCGCGACGACGACGACCACGCGCACCCGCTGATCTCGTAATTCGCGAAAAGCCGCGGCACCCCCGGTGCCGCGGCTTTTTCGTGCCTGCGCTACGTCCGGGATGGATATTTCAGGATTTCGATATTGATCGGCTGGATCGTCGGCAACGCCTCCTGACGGCTCTTGAAGCACGCTCCGTCGGCATCGACCCAATAGCTGTTCAGGAAACGCGTCCGGCCGTTCGCGACCACCGCTTCGTCGATCCGCTGCAACTGCATCGCGGTGCCGAGAATCTTCACCGTCGCCCGACCGGCATCGTGAAAGGTCGACCGCAGATGGACCGTCGCCTCGGCCTTGTTCGCGACGACCGTCGTCCGGTCGAGCGTCTTGCCCACGAGCCGGCGCGGATCGGTTGACCAACCCGCCCCGAAGTCGGTCCGGATGAGGTCGACCTCGGTGCCGACCGTCGCGACGACGAATGGACCGTAAGTCGTGATCGATTGCTTGTCGGCGGTGTACCACGTCAGCCGGTCGTCAGGGTCGAACGAGCCGAGCACGACAAGATCGCGGGAATGGCCTTCGACCCAGAACAGCATCGACGCATAGGGCAGGCTGTCGGCATAGGCGCGCGTGTCGCCATCGCCCCCGCCGGGATGGTAGCCGGTGATCGTGCCATAGAACGCCGACCCGCGCCGGATACCAGCGCACGACGCAAGCATTCCCGCACCCAGCGCCGCGATGAGGTGGCGGCGACTCAAACTCTCGACCATCATGGGCTCCACTCGCCACAAATCCCGGCTCGCCAAAACCACCACGTGATAGTAGCGCGCTTGTCGACCGGGCTATATGGGTTCGCTTGAGTGTTGGAAAGCGCGCGGGAGTTTTACCGATTGTGAGTGATACCCGTGCGACGTTGCCGCGCCGAGCCGCATTGAGACCCCCAGCCGATCCAGCCTTCCGTGCGGCGCTGCGTTGCGGTGCCGCTTCGCTGATCGTGCTCACGTCCCCGGCGATGGCCGCCAAGTTCGATCCCTACCCCGTCCCGGCGCTGACCGACGATTTCGGCGGCGTCGGGCTGTTGCAGACCCCGACCGCGCGCTTCTCTCCCGACGGGCAATTGTCGGCGGGCTACAACACCGTCGCCCCCTACGACCGCTATTTTGTCACGCTGCAGGCGACCTCGTGGCTCGAGGCGACGCTGCGCTACACCTCGGTGCGCAACCGGCTGTATTCGAACGTTCCGGCGTTCAGCGGCAATCAGAGCTACAAGGACCGCGGCTTCGATCTCAAGCTCAAGCTGCTCCCCGAGGGGCGCATCCGGCCGGCGCTGGCGCTCGGGCTGCGCGATTTCGTCGGGACCGGGCTGTTCAGCTCCGAATATCTTGTCGCCGACAAGTCGTTCGGACCGTTCGATGCGAGCGTCGGCATCGGCTGGGGCAACCTCGCGACGCGCGGGCCGATCCGCAACCCGTTCACCTATATCTCGAGCAGCTTCAACAACCGCCCCGCATTCAGCGGTAGCGGTGGCGAATTCAACAATACCTATTTCAAGGGCCGCCGCGCCGGCCTGTTCGGCGGCATCCAATATGCGACGCCGATCCGCGGGCTAACGCTCAAGGTCGAATACGACCCGAACAACTACCAGTCCGAAGCGCTCGGCAACCGGCTGCGCGACCGAGCCCCTGTCAACGCCGGCCTCGATTACCGCGTCTTTTCGTGGCTGCACGCGGCGGCGAGCTTCCAGCGCGGCGACAAGGTTGGGCTGACCTTCACCGCGACGACCAACTTCAATCGCCAGACCGAGCCGGCCAAATACGATCCGCCGGCGCCGCCGATCGGCCCCGACGCGCAACCGGCCCCGCCGACTGTGCTTCCGGCCCCCGCAGTCGGGGCCACGACCCCGGCGACGGCGAGCCCGACGGCGACACCGGTCACGAGTGCGCCGGCAACGCCCGTGCTGACCAGTGAGGGCGCGCGCGTCCAGGCGGCGCTGGCGACCCAAGGGGCAACGCTGTTCGCCGCCAATTTCAAGGGCGATACCGCCGAGCTGTTCGTCACGCAGGGCCGCTTCGCCAATGTCGCGACCGGGCTGGGACGGGTCGCGCGCGCCGCTTACTCGGTGCTGCCGGCGCAATATACGATGCTCCAGATCGTCTTCATCGAGAACGGCGTCCGGACGATGGCGGCGACCGTGCCGCGCGCGGGGCTGATCGAGGCGGTCAAAGCGCGCCGCGGCGAGCCGGTCGACGCGCTCCTCAAGCAGACCGAATTCACCACCGCGCCGGGCGGCGTCGATCAGGCCGACTATCGCGGCGATGTCCGCAAGGCGTATCCGCATTTCTATTATTCGTTACGCCCCGGCCTCAAGACGACGTTCGGGCGGCCCGAGGCGTTCGTCCTGTACGATGCCTATGCGGCGGTGAACGGCGGGCTGCTGATCAGCCGCGGGCTCGGTATCGACGCGCAGTTCACCCTCAACGTCGCCGATAACTTCAACCGGTTGCGGCTCCAGTCCGACAGCGTCCTGCCGCACGTCCGGACCGACATCGCCCAGTATCTGAGCCAAGGCAAGACCGCGATCGCTCACCTGCAGGGCGACTATAGCTTCAATATCGTGCCGAACGTCTACGGCCACGTCTATGGCGGCCTGCTCGAGGAGATGTTCGCCGGCGTCGGCGGTGAAATGTTGTGGCGGCCGTACAACTCGGGCTTCGCGCTCGGGGCCGAGGTCACCTACGCTGCGCAGCGCGGCTACGACCAGCTGTTCGATCTGCGCCAGTACCGGACGGTCACCGGCTACATCACCGCGTATTACACCTTGCCGGGAAACCACGTCGACGCGTCGGTTCGGGTCGGGCGCTATCTGGCCAAGGACTTCGGCGCGACCTTCGAGCTGTCGCGGCGCTTCGATTCGGGCGTCCGCGCCGGCGCGTTCGCGACCGTCACCAACGTCTCCGCGGCGCGGTTCGGCGAAGGCAGCTTCGACAAGGGCTTTTATCTGTCGATCCCGCTCGATCTGCTTTACACCCGCCACGTCCGCAGCAATATCGGCGTCGAGTACCGGCCGCTCATCCGCGACGGCGGCGCGCAGCTGATCGTTCGCCAGCCGCTGATCGGCACCACCGAGGCGATGCGCACCGGCAATTTCGCGCGCGACTGGGACGGCCTGACCAACTGATTTGACGGAGACTCTGGTGACCAACCCCTCCTCCCCCGTCGTTCCGGTCGTCCTGTCGGGCGGCTCGGGCACGCGCTTATGGCCGGTCTCCCGCTCGCTGCATCCGAAGCAGCTGCTGCCGATCGCCGCCGACCATTCGATGCTGCAGGCGACGATCGCGCGGCTGTGCGGCGCGGCCTATGCCGCGCCGATCGTCGTTGGCGGCGAGGAGCATCGCTTCCTGATCGCCGACCAGCTTGCCGACGGGAGCTGCACACCGGCGGCGATCATCCTCGAGCCCGAGGGGCGGAATACCGCCGCGGCGATCGCGCTCGCCGCGCATGTCGCGCTGGCGCGCGATCCCGCCGCGGTCCTGCTCGTCGTCCCGTCCGACCATGTCATTGCCGACCGCGGCGCATTCGATCGCGCCGTCGCGACCGGCCTCACCGCGGCGAACGCTGGCCACCTCGTCACGTTCGGCATCGCCCCGGCAGGTCCCGAGACCGGCTACGGCTATATCGAGCTCGGCGCGCCGCTTGCCGAGCTGGAGGGGGTCAGCGCCGTCGCGCGCTTCGTCGAGAAACCCGACGCCGCGACCGCGCAGGCGTTCGTCGACGGCGGTCGCCACGCGTGGAACGGCGGCATCTTCCTGTTTGGCGCGGCGGTCTACCTCGACGCGCTGCGCGCGCATGCCCCGGCGATCGCCGCCGCCTGCGAGGCGGCAATGGCCGCCACCGCCGCCGACGGCGTCTTCATCCGCCCCGACCGCGCCGCCTTCCTCGCCAGCCCGAACGTGTCGATCGACTATGCGGTCATGGAGCACACCGACCGCGCCGCGGTCGTGCCGGTCGAGATGGGCTGGTCCGACGTCGGCTCGTGGGGCGCGCTGTGGGACATCGCCCCTCACGACGACGCCGGCAACGCGCTGGTCGGCGACATCATCGCGATCGACGCGACCAACTGTCTCGTCCGTGTCGACGACGGCCCCGCCGTCGCGGTCGTCGGCGTCGACGACCTCGTTGTCGTCTCGACCCGCGACTCGGTCCTCGTCATCCCGCGCAACCGCTCGCAGGACGTTCGCCGCGTCGTCGACGAGCTCAAGTCGCGCAACAGCACGCGCCATACCTTGCAACCGGTCGTCCACCGGCCATGGGGGACGTACGAAACGACAGATCTCGGCGAACGCTTCCAGACCAAGCGGATCGTCGTCAAGCCAGGCGGGCAGCTGTCGCTGCAGATGCATTATCACCGCTCGGAGCACTGGATCGTCGTCTCGGGGACCGCCCTCGTCACGATTGAGGGCGTCGAGAAGATCGTCGGCGAGAACCAGTCGGCGTATATCCCGGCGGGGGCGCAGCACCGGCTCGAGAACCCGGGCAAGGTCCCGCTGCACCTGATCGAGGTGCAGTGCGGGCCGTATCTCGGCGAGGACGACATCGTCCGGTTCGAGGACAAATACGCCCGCGCGGGGTAGGCCGGCGGCAGCGGCTGTTTGCGCGCCGTTTTCGCTCAAGCCGAGGAAATCAGGCGTCAATCCGCGCCGCACCACTGCGCGCACATGGCTGTCCACGACGCGACACGCGGCTCCACACCCGGCACGGCAGCACTGGGCGCGCGGCTAGCCCGCCGCTCCCTCGCACAGCACGGTGACGAGGTCGTCGCCCCAGGTCACCGCGCGCCAGCCGAGCTGCGCCGAGGCCGGGACGGCGTCGCCGGCCACCCCGGGGGCGCCCGCAACGGCGGCGGGCGCGGCGCGTTTGAAATAGGCGGCGGCGACCCGGGCGACGTCGTTGCCATCGAGCAGCCGTCCGGTCGCGATCGCCAGCGTCTCCGGCGTGGGACGCTGCAGCATCCGCCACATCGCGTCGACATATTCGGCGGTCCAGCCGCAGTCGGTCGACGTCGCGAGATCGACCGGATCGAAGTCGGTTCCGGCGGCGAAGGCGGCGACGATTCGGGCAACCGGCGACGTCCCCGGGCCGAGGCGCGACTCGTGCGGGTGGACGATGCCGGTGGCGACGTAACGCCCGGCGGGGGCAGCGACCGGCAGGCTCCCGGCGGCCACGCCGACGAAGACGCGCGCGTCACCGCCGAGCGCGAGCAGGTCGGCCGTCGCTGCCGCCTCACCGCGAAGATCAAAGACCTCGCCGGCCCCGGCGACCGCCGCCGCCACGTCGTCGCCGCGGGTGACATCGCCGGCGATGCCGAGTCGCGCCAGCAGCGCATCACCGCCGGTGCCGCGCACCGCATAGCCGCGCGCGCCGAGCAGCCGCGCGAGATAGGCTCCCGCCGCGGTGTCGAGGCCGAGGATCGCCGCCGATAATGCCATCACAGTCTCCGTAACATCGGGATCAACCCCAGCGCGCTCGCCCCGCTCGCCGCGAGCACGACGACGATCGGTACTCCCGCCGCGACCGCCGCCCCCGCGAGCAGCGTCCCGCCGACCTGGAACGCGGCGTTGACGATGTTGTTCGCCGCGACCGCCCCCGACCGCGTCGCCGCGCCGCCCGCCGTCTGCAGAATACCGTACAACGGGACCGAAAACACGCCTCCGGCAAAGGCGAGGACGAACAGCCCGAGGAGGACCGGCCACAGCGGCGCGCCGGTACCGATCGTCAGCAGCAGGCTGGCGCTCGCCGCCGCCATCGCCGCCGCCGCCCATGGCGCGGCGCGGGCCGACACGTGCCCGCCGAGCAACCGCCCGACCGCGACCGAGCCGGTGGCGATGCCGACGGTGAAGACAGCAAGGAACACCGTCGCCACCGCCTCCGATGCGTGCAGGCTACCCTTGACCAGCGGCACGAACTCGCTGGTGAAGATCGCGCCTAGCGCCCAGAACCACGAGATCGCAAGCGTCGCCAGCCAGACCGGGCGCACGGTGAAGGCCCGTCGCGCGACCGCGATCGACGAGGTCACCGGATTCCAGTCGATCGCCGGCGCGTCGGCGGCGGGCGGCGCGGGCGGGATGAAGCGCGACGCGACCACCCCGGCGAGCGCGGCGGCGAGCATCGCCACCGCGGCGAAGGTGGTCGGCAGCAGCCCGCCGGCGATCTGGCCGAGCAGGATCGCGACGAAGGTCCCGCCCTCGACGAGCCCCGTCCCGGTGAGCAGGGTGCGGGGCGCGAGATGCTGCGGCAGGATCGCGTATTTGACCGGGCCGAACACCGTCGAGTGCGTCCCCATGCCGAACAGGCAGGCGAACAGCAGCGGCACCGAGCCGGTCATCAGCGCGACGCCGCCGACGCCGAGGATGACCACCTCGGCGAGCTTGACCGCGCGGGCGATCGCCGCCTTGTCGCGCGCGTCGGCGACCTGCCCCGCAACGCCCGAGAACAGGAAGAACGGCAGGATGAACACACCCGCCGCCGCCGTCACCATCGTCGCCGCGGTCTTGATGTCGACCCCGGGGAGATGGAAGGTGATCAGGAACAGCATCGCCGTCTTGAACAGATTGTCGTTGAACGCACCCAGGAACTGGGTGACGAACAGCGGCACGAAGCGGCGGGAGGCGAGGTCGGGCATCGTGTCACCCTAGCCCCGCGCGCCGTGATCTGTCACATCGGTGCGCTAGATTCGTGGCCGACCGTCCGACCGTCGAAGGGTTAATCGCATGTCGCAACAGCTGCTCGACCTGATCAATCGCTTCGGCGGCGAGGAGGCCGTCGCGGCGATGGCGGCGCGCGTCGGCCTGTCGCCCGAGCAGACCCAGTCGGCGATGGCGGCGCTGATGCCCGCGGTCGCCGGCGGCATGCAGAAGCAGGTCGAGGCCGACGGCCCCGCCGCGCTCGACGCCGCTGCCGCCCCGGCGACGCAGTTGGCGGGCGGCGCGGTCGCGAGCGACGCCGCAGTCGACCATGGCACGAACCTCCTCGGGTCGCTGTTCGGCTCGTCGCAGGTCACCGACGCCGTCACCGGCCACGCCGCCGCCGCGACCGGGCTCGATGCGTCCAAGCTCGCCGCGTTGCTGCCGATGGTGGCGACGCTTGCGGCCGGTGCGCTCGGCCGTGCCGGCGGGCAGGCGGCACCGGCCGAGGGCGGGATCGGCGGCATGCTCGGCGGCCTGCTCGGATCGGTCACCGGCGGTTCGACCGCGGCACCCGGCGGGGTCCCGGCGACCGGCGCGGCGGGAACATTGCTGTCGATGCTCGACCGCAACAAGGACGGCAACGTGATGGACGACATCATGGGCATGGTCGGCAAGTTGCGGGGGCACTGACCCGGTCATGGCCGGCCCCTCGCGCAATCTCGACTGGGGCTTTCCCCGCTGGCGCGACTATGGGTCCGAGTCGGCGGCGGTCAAGGTGCGTATCTGTGACCGCGACGGCTGCACCGAGCCCGGCGACCGGCCTGCGCCCAAGGCCCCCAATCGCCCCGAACGCTGGTATTTCTGCGAGGCGCATGCCGCCGAGTACAACCGGAACTGGAATTATTTCGAAGGCCTGAGCGCGGCCGATGCACGCGCGCGCGAAGCCGACGAGGCCGCCGAGACGAGCTTCACCCAGGCCAAGCACTGGGGCTGGGGCGGCGCGGGCGACGGCAGCCGCAGCCGGGCCGAACTCGATGCGCCCGCCGCGCTCGACCCGGACCCCGAGGTGCGCCGCCAGCTGTACCTGAAGCACGAGCC
>CAXTPH010000018.1:0-18719 GCA_964245955.1 uncultured Sphingomonadaceae bacterium
ACCAGCAGCGTGCGGATGAACAGCGAATGCCACGCGAACTCGGTGATGACGCGGACGTTGACCCGATATTCGGGCTGCGAGCCGCCGAACAGGTCCTGAACGAACAGCGTGTCCTTGGCAGCGAGCGCGACGGCGAAGTCGGCCTTGACGTTGGCGAACTGCTCGGGGGTGATCGCCTTGTTGGTCTTGCCCCACCAGATCACCGGGCCGGTGACGTCGTCGTGGACGATGAACTTGTCGTTCGCCGACCGGCCGGTGTGCATCCCGGTCTCGACGACGAACGCGCCGTCCTTCGACAGCAGCCCCTCGCCGCGCGCGATCGCCTGCTCGATCAGCGGCGCCGTCGACAGGTTCCAGTGGAGCGCGGCGGTGGTCGGGAAGCCCTGGGCATCGAGGCCATGGCGCGGGGCGGGGGCTGAATTCACGGTCGACTCCTCAAGGACGGTACGCTTCTAGCCACCGCCGGTTTTGAAATCGCTTACAGGATGCCCGTCCACCCCGTCAAAGCCCGCTCTTGCACCGGCGCGGCGGGCGGGGCACAGCGATGCGTTCAACCGTCAGGCCGCAACCCGACATGCCCGACACCCCCGCCATCATCGCCCTCGTCGACGACGACCGCAACATCCTGACCTCGGTATCGATCGCGCTCGAGGCCGAGGGCTTTGCGGTGCGGCAATATGCTGACGGCGCGGCGGCGCTCAAGGCGCTGGTCGAGACGCCGCCCGATCTCGCTGTCCTCGACATCAAGATGCCGCGGCTCGACGGCATGGAGCTGCTGCGGCGGCTGCGCGACAAGGTCGACGTGCCGGTGATCTTCCTGACGTCGAAGGATACCGAGATCGACGAGGCGCTCGGCCTCGCGATGGGGGCCGACGATTATATCGGCAAGCCGTTCAGCCAGCGACTGCTGATCGAACGCATCCGCGCGGTGCTGCGGCGCGCGGCGTCGCGCAAGGGCCTGCCGCTGCCCGACGGCGAGGCCGCCCCCGCCGCGATCGTCCGTGGGCGGCTGGCGATGGACACCGCGCGGCACCGGGTGACGTGGGGGGCCGGAATTGGCGGCGCCGACAAGGCGAGCGACGTCGCGCTGACCGTCACCGAATTCCTGATCCTCGAGGCGCTCGCTGCGCGGCCGGGCTTCGTCAAGTCGCGCGACCAGCTGATGGACGCCGCCTATCAGGATGACGTCTACGTCGACGACCGGACGATCGACAGCCATATCAAGCGCCTGCGCAAGAAATTCCGGGTCGTCGATCCTGCCTTCAAGGCGATCGAGACGCTGTACGGCGTCGGCTATCGCTTCAATGAAGACTGACGCCGAGCCGGCGCGTTGACCGACGACGGCCACCCGACCGGGCGGCGCTTCAGCCTCGCGCCGCGCATCCTTGCGGTCAACGTCTTCGCCATCCTCGCGCTGACCGGCAGCATCTTCTACCTCGATTCGTTTCGCGAGCGGCTGATCGACCAGCGCCGCGCCGAGATGCGGATGCAGGCGGTGCTGATCGGCGGCTTCATGGGTGGCGCGGCCCCCGCCGACCTTCCCGGCATCGCCGCGCGCTACGGTCGGATCGGTGCGGTCCGCTTGCGCGTCTACGACCGCGACGGCGCGCTCGCCGCCGACAGCTGGCGCACGGCCGGGCCGACCTTCGAACTGCGCGACCCCGCCGACGACCCGTTCCGCCGCGACGTCGCACGTTTCCTCGACCGGGTCATCGAGGCGGTCGGGTCGTTCCCCCGGATCGCCGACTATGCCGAGCCCGCGGCCGACACGCGCGCCGCCTGGGCCGAGGTCGCCGCCGCCGCCGCGACCGGGCGCCCCGCCGACACGATGCGCGCCGCCCCCGACCGGATCGTCGTCATCAGCGCCGCCGCGCCGCTCGGCACGGCGGGGCCGGCGCCGTTCGCCACCGTCCAGCTGACCCGCGACAGCCGCGACATCACCAGTCTCGTCCGCGCCGAGCGGCTCGCGTCGTTCTACGTCTTCCTGTTCGTCCTCGCCGCCTCGCTGCTGCTGTCGAACTATCTCGCCTCGACAATCGTGCGCCCGCTGCGCCAGCTCGCGCTCGCGGCGCAGCGGGTCCGGCTCGGGCGCGCGCGCGACGTGACGGTGCCGCGCTTCAACCAGCGCCGCGACGAGATCGGCCAGCTGGCGCGCGCACTGTCGGACATGACGCTGACGCTGCGCGAACGCATCGACGCGACCGAAGCCTTTGCCGCCGACGTTGCGCACGAGCTCAAGAACCCGCTGGCGTCGCTGTCGAGCGCGGTCGACACCTTCGGGCGGGTCAAGGAGCCGCGCCTCCAGACCCAGCTGCTCGAGGTGATCCGCGCCGACGTCGGACGGATCGACCGGCTGATCACCGATATCGCCGACGCCAGCCGCCTCGACGCCGAACTGTCGCGCAGCCGCTTCGAACGCTTCGATCTCGGCGCGCAGGTCGACGCGCTCGTCGCCGGCTATGCCAGCGCACCGCTGCCGCGCGGGGTCACGGTCGCCTATGCCGGGCCCGACGCCGGGATCGCGATGGCGTACGGCGATAGCGGGCGGCTGGCGCAGGTCGCGCGCAACCTCGTCGATAACGCGGTGTCGTTCTCGCCGCCCGGCGGGGTCGTCGCGGTCGCGGTGACGCGGACGGCGCGCCACGTCGAGCTGCGTGTCGACGATGACGGCCCCGGTATCCCGCCCGAAAATCGCGACGACATCTTCCGCCGCTTCTATTCCGAACGCCCGGCGGCCGAGGATTTCGGACGGCATTCGGGGCTCGGCCTCGCGATTGCGCGGACGATCGTCGAGGCGCACGACGGCAGCATCGTCGCGGCGAACCGCAGCGGCGGCGGCGCGAGCTTCACCGTCACGCTGCCGGCGGCGTGACCGCGCCGCCGACCATCCACGCGACGGCGGTGGCGATCGGCGCCGCGGGGGCATGTCGCGCCGTTCTCCTCGTCGGCCCGTCGGGGAGCGGCAAGTCCGACCTTGCGCTGCGGTTGATCGACCGCGGCGCGGTCCTCATCGCCGACGACCGGGTCGCGCTGACGGGCGCGGGCACGGTGCTGCTGGCGTCGCCGCCGTCGCCGATCGCCGGGCTGATCGAGGTCCGCGGCGTCGGGATCGTGCCCGAGCGGCACGCTGCCGGGGTGCCGGTGGCGCTGATCGTCGACCTCGCCGCACCGCGCGAACGCCTGCCCGAGACGACGACGCGCGACCTGTTCGGCCATGCGATTCCGCTCGTCGCGCTCGACCCGCACCAGCTTTCGGCACCGCTCAAGGTCGAACGGGCGTTGACCGTGTTCGGCCGGCGCGTAGAGACTGCGCCGGTGGTCATGCTCGCCCATTCGTCCGACGTGTCGCCCGCGTCGCCGCGCACCCTGCTCGTCACCGGCATGTCGGGGGCGGGGCGATCGACCGCGCTCAAGGTGCTCGAGGATCTCGGCTACGAGGCGGTCGATAACCTCCCGCTCGGGCTGTTCGACAAATTACTCGCGACCGACGACCCGGCGGACGACGCCGACGGGCGCGACAGCGAGCGGCCACTCGCGATCGGCATCGATTCGCGGACGCGCGCCTTCGACGCCGACGCGATCGTCGAACGGATCGGCGACCTTCGCGCCGAGGGGGTCGACATCACGCTGGTATTCCTCGACTGCAGCGGCACCGAGCTGACGCGGCGCTTTTCCGAAACCCGCCGTCGCCATCCGCTCGCGCTCGACCGCCCCGCCGCCGATGGCATCGCCCGCGAACGCGAAATCGTCGCCCCCCTGCGCCGCGCCGCCGATATCGTCATCGACACGTCCGATTATGCGGTCGCCGATCTGCGCCGCGCGCTCGCCGGGCGGTTTGCCCGCGCCGGGGTCGATCCGCTGACGCTGACGATCATGTCGTTCGGCTTCGCCCGCGGCCTGCCGCGCGATGCCGACCTCGTCTTCGACATGCGCTTCCTCGCCAACCCGCACTGGGACGCGAGCCTGCGCCCGCTGACCGGCGAGGATCCCGCCGTCGGGGCTTACGTCGCCGCCGACCCGGCGTTCACCCCGGCGTTCGACCGGATCGCCGACCTGCTGCTGTCGTTGCTGCCGCGCTACGGTGCCGAGGGCAAGTCGTACCTGACGGTCGCCTTCGGCTGCACCGGCGGGCGGCACCGCTCGGTATTCGTCGCGCGCAGGATGGCCGAGCGCCTCGCCGCGGCGGGCTGGGCCGGGTCGGTCGTCCACCGCGACAAGGCGAGCGGCGGCAGCGGGGCTGGCAATGCCCCGCCGGGGGCTGGCCTTGGCGACGAACCCGCGCTACCGGGCCGCGAGCAGACAGCGTGAGGACTGACCCCAAGGTGCCGATGATCGGATTGGTGCTCGTGACGCACGGGCGGCTCGCCGCCGAATTCGTCGCCGCGGTCGAACATGTCGTCGGCGCGCAGACCGCGCTCGAAGCGATCTGCATCGGCCCGGAAGACGACATGGAGGCTCGCCGTGGCGACATCGCCGCGGCGATCGCGCGGGTCGACGCCGGGTCGGGCGTGATCGTGCTGACCGACATGTTCGGCGGGACCCCGTCGAACCTCGCGATCTCGCTGATGGTGCCGAAGCGGGTCGAGGTCATCGCCGGGGTCAATTTGCCGATGCTCGTCCGCCTCGTCTCGGTGCGCGGCGTCAAGTCGGTCGCCGCCGCGGTCGATGCGGCGCAGGAGGCGGGGCGCAAATATATCTCGGTCGCATCGAAGATTCTCGGCGAGGCCGCCTGATGGCCGGCCCGGTCACCGTCGTCATCCGCAACAAGCGCGGGCTCCACGCCCGGGCGAGCGCGCGCTTCGTCACGCTGGCGTCGACCTTCGACGCGGTGGTGACGGTGGCGAAGGACGGGTCGAGCGTCGTCGGCACGTCGATCATGGGGCTGATGATGCTCGCCGCCGCGCCGGGCGACTCGGTCGAGATGGCGGCCGAGGGGCCGCAGGCCGACGAAGCGCTTGCCGCGCTGGTCGCGCTCGTCGAGGGTAAGTTCGGCGAGGATTAGGTTACGCGCACGACCCCGCGACCAACTCGATCTGCAGCGTCGCGTGGCCAATGCCGAAATCGTGACTCAGCATGTGCGCCGTCTCGCACAAGAACATGTCGCCGGGGTGGCCGGCGGGGCAGAACAGATGCGCGGTCAGCGCGGTCTCGGTCGTGCTGACCGGCCAGATGTGGACGTGATGCGCGCCGGCGACCCCGGGTAGCCCCGCCAGCCGGGCGTGGACCGCGTCGAGCTCGACCCCCGGCGGCACCCCCTGCAGCGCCATCGCCAGCGAATCGCGGAGCAACCCCCATGTCCCGGCGACGATCACCGCGGCGATGACGAGGCTGACCGCCGGATCGAGCCATGTCCAGCCGGTCCGCAGGATGACGAAGCCCGCGATGACCACGCCCGCCGAGACGACCGCGTCGGACAGCATGTGGGCGAACGCCGCGCGGATATTGATGTCGCCCTTCCGCCCGCGCGCGAACAGCCACGCGGTGACGCCGTTGACCACGATCCCGGCGGCGGCGACGATCATCACCGTCGTGCTCGCGACCGGCTGCGGATCGCCGAGGCGGCGGATCGCCTCCCACGCGATCGCGCCGAGCGCGATCAGCAGCAGCATCGCGTTGAACAGCGCGGCGAGGATCGACGAGCCGCGCAGGCCATAGGTGAAACGCTTGCTCGCCGCCCGCTTGGCAAGCAGCGTCGCCCCCCACGCCGCCGCGAGGCTGGCGACGTCGGACAGGTTGTGCCCGGCGTCGGCGAGCAGCGCGACCGAATTGCTGGCGACGCCGCAGCCCGCCTCGATCGCGACGAAACCGAGGTTGAGCGCGATGCCGATCGCGAACGCCGCACTGAAATCGGCGGGCGCGCTGTGGTCGTGGCCGTGCTCGCCGTGGTCGTGCCCGTGCGGTGTGTTGTGCGCGGAGTGGTGCGCGTGCCCGCTCACGCCGCAAACGCTTCTTCGGGGATCGCGTAATGCAGCTCCGCCCCCCGCGTCACCGGGCCGAGCAGCGCGGTCGCCTGCGGCAGAACCTGCTCGGCGAAGAAGCGCGCAGTCGCGATCTTGGCACGAAGGAAGGTCGCATCGCCCTCGCCCGCCGCGAGCCGTTCGGACGCCACGACCGCCTGGCGCGCCATCAGCCAGCCGCCGATCGTGATGCCGAACATCCGCAGATACGGCGTCGCCCCCGCCGCCGTATCGGCCAGCGCCTCGCCGCGATTGCCCGTCAGCCATACCGTCGCGCTCTCGAGCGCCGCGAGCGCGTCGTCGAGATACGGGCGGAGGAGCCCGAGGTCGCCCTTTGGCGGCAGGTCGCGGATATCCTGGCGGACCAGCGAAAACAACGACTTCCAATGTGCGCCGCCGTCCATCCCGAGCTTGCGCCCGACGAGGTCGAGCGCTTGGATGCCGTTGGTGCCTTCGTAGATCGGGGCGATACGGGCGTCGCGCAGGTGTTGCGCTGCGCCGGTTTCCTCGACGAAGCCCATGCCCCCGAACACCTGGATGCCAAGGCTCGCCAGCTCGACGCCGATGTCGGTGCACCACGCCTTGGTAACCGGGGTCAGCAGGTCGGCGAGCCCCGCCGCGCCCGCGTCGCCGCCGGCATGCGCGCGGTCGACCGCGGCGGCGGTGTAATAGGTCAGCGCCCGCGCCGCTTCGGTCGTGCTCCGCATCGTCATCAGCATCCGCCGGATGTCGGCATGCTCGATGATATGGACCGGCGCACCGCCGGCGCCGAACTTCGCCGACTGGACCCGGTCGCGGGCATAGGCGACCGCGCCCTGATACGCGCGCTCGGCGATCGCGACGCCCTGCAGCCCGACGTTGATCCGCGCGTGGTTCATCATCGTGAACATCGCCTTCATCCCCGCGCCCTCGGCCCCGACGAGGTAGCCGACGCAGTCGCCGTGCTCGCCGAACGCCATCGTGCACGTCGGCGACGCGTGGATGCCGAGCTTGTGCTCGACGCCGACCGCGCGCAGGTCGTTGCGGGTGCCGTCGGGCAGGACCTTCGGGCAGAGGAACAGCGAGATGCCCTTGGTGCCCGGGGGCGCGTCGGGCAGGCGGGCAAGGACGAGGTGGACGATGTTCGGCGCGCAGTCGTGCTCGCCCCAGGTGATGTAGATCTTCGATCCCTCGATCCGGTACGTCCCGTCGGGGTGCGGCTCGGCCTTGGTCCGCAGCGCGCCGACGTCGGATCCCGCCTGCGGCTCGGTCAGGTTCATCGTGCCGGTCCATTCGCCCGACACCAGCTTGGTCAGATAGGTTTCCTGCAATTCGGGCGAGGCATGTGCCTGTAGCGCCTCGATCGCGCCCTGGCTGAGCATCATGCACAGGCTGAACGCCATGTTGGCGCTGGTCAGCTGCTCCTGCACCGCGCTCGCGAGGACGAACGGCAGGCCCTGCCCGCCGTGGTCGGGATGCGCGCCGAGCGACGCCCAGCCGCCATTGACGTAAAGCTTGTAGGCTTCGGCGAACCCGGCCGGCAGCGTCACTGCGTCGTCCGCGAGACGAGCCCCCGCCTTGTCGCCGACGGCGTTGAGCGGCGCGAAGACCCCGCTCGCGAGCTTGCCCGCTTCGGTCAATATCGCCTCGACCATGTCGGGCGTCGCCCCGTCGAACCCCGGGAGCGCGCTCAAGCCGGCAAGATCGGCGATCGTCTCGAGGACAAAGCGTTGTTCGGCGATCGGGGCGGTGTAGGTCATGCGCGGGGCCTTCGGTGACGATCTTCCGCTATAATCGACCCTTCGCCCCCGGCAAGCAGCCGCATCGCCACGCTCAGGGCCGCAGCGCTCAGGTCAGCCGCCGCCCGACCCACACCACCCGCCCGATCACCGCGACCGTTGCCGGGTCGCAGTCGTCCCAGCTCGGATAGGCGCTATTGTCCGACCGGATCGTCAGGCGACGCGTTGCCGGGTTGATGCTCAGCCGCTTGACGAGCAGCGCGTCGTCGGTGCGCAGCACGTAGATGCCGTCGCGCAGTCGCTCGCGGTCGTCGGTGTCGACGAGGATATTGTCGCCGTCGGCGAGCGTTGGCAGCATCGAATCGCCCTCGACGCGGATCACCGACAACGCCTCGGGCCGGCCGCTGGCAATGCCGCGGACCCAGTTCGACTGGAAGGCGAGGACTGCGACCGGCGACTCGGCCCCGGGCTCGGCGCCCGCACCCGCCGACGCGCCGATGTCGAGGTGCGGGATCAGGACATAGTCCCCCGGCGTCGCGGCAATCCCTGCGCGCGCCATCACCGCGTGGCCGGCGCGGTCGGGCGGCCCGCCGAGCAGGCGTTCGGCGATCCCGAAATGCGCCGCGAGCTTGCGCCGGTCGTCTTCGCTCAGCCGCCGGGGCACGCCGCGCTTGACGAATTGCTGCACGTAGGTCGGATTGCGCCCGATCAACCGCGATAGCGAGGCATAATCCTCGCCACGCCCGGCGATTAGCGCATCCAGCCGCTGCCGGATCGCAACATTCTCCATCGTCGGCGGAACCTCCTCTCCAGACCCCGCTATTAACGGCTTATACAGATAGTTTTTTACCTAGACTAGTAGGAATTAACTTCGCATCCTGTGTCGGTGGCAGCGATTCGAGTCGGGAGAATGACATGGCGAGCTTGTTGACGGAGATCGAGCGGTGCATGCGTCGGCGGAACATATCAGCATCGAAGTTCGGACGCGAGGCCGCAAGCGATCCGCGCTTCGTTTTTGACCTACGGCGGGGTCGCGAGCCGCGGCCGCGTACCGCAGAACGGGTGTTGACGTTTATCGCGGCGGGACGGCCGCCGGAGGCACGGCCATGAAGCCGGTCGTAACCGAACCTCAGGGGCGGTTGCTTCGGGCGCTGACGCGCGTGTTGACGCCGTTGGCAACACCGTCCGATAGGCAATTTCCATCGATCATCGTCGTATCGTGGGAAGCGAACGATTGGTCGAGCTTGACGTTCGCCGGGCAGCGCCATCGGATCGCGCTGACGCTGCCCCAAAGCGGGGCACCGATCCCGTCACTCGACCAGCTTGAAATCGCCGGACAGATCGTCGCCGAGGCCAGGATCGTCGCCACCGCGGAGACACCGACCGGCGGCGTCGCGCTCGATATCACAGTGATGACAGTCGAAGCGCGCTAGCGTTTCGCGTCGACACGGCGTCATGAACGTCCTCCCAAGCGGCTGCGCTGATCTGGCTCGCCGCCCGGCATTGGCAAACTGGGAACCGCCGCGTATGACTTGAGTCGCAATCAAATTGGCGGGGGTCATGGCGGCAGGGGTTGGGCAGATGCTGGCAGGCGCGGCGGCGATGCTCGTCGCCGGCTGCGGGGCCAAGCCAACCGTGGCACCGGTCACAGACGCCTCCGTACCGGTAACGCTCGGCACCGCGGCACAGGCGGCAGGAAGCGGCGCGATCAGCGTGACCGGCACCGTCCGGCTCAAGCGCGAGACCGCCCTCGCATTCAACACCCCCGGCCGCATCGCTGCAATCACCGTCCTCGAAGGGCAGACGGTTCGTCCCGGGCAGCTCCTCGCGCGGCTCGATCCGACTGGGCTCGACGCGGCGTCGCGCTCGGCCGCCGCCGACCAGGTCCGCGCCCATGCCGACTACGTCCGGCTGGCGAAGCTCGGGGCGCAGGGCTGGGTAACCCGGTCACGGGTCGAAAGCGCCGAGGCCGCCGCCGCCGCTGCCTCGGCGAAGGTCGAACAGACCGGCTTCGACGTCCGCTTCGGACGGATCGTCGCCCCGGTTGCCGGCACGGTCCTGCGCCGCGCGTTCGAGCCGGGGCAGATGGTCGCGACGGGGACGCCGGTGATTACCATCGGCGAAACCGCGAGCGGTTATGTCCTGCGCGTGCCGCTGAGCGATGCCGATCTGCCCCGCGTCCGGCTCGGTCAGGACGCGACGGTCACGCTGCCGGCGCTGTCGCCCGATCCGGTGCCGGCAACCGTCGGCGAAATCGCCGGGCGCGGTGATGATCGGACGGGCACCTTCCAGGTCGAACTGCGCCTCGCGCCACGCCCCGGCCTGCGCTCGGGGCTGATCGGGGACGCGGTGATCCATGCCGCCGGCTCCAGCGACGCCACTGTCAGCGTTCCCGCCAGCGCGATCTTCGCGGTCCGTGCCGATGAAGGTTTCGTCTACGTTTACGACCGCGGTGTCGTCCACGCCCGCCTCGTGGGCGTTGGCCCGGTGACCGACCGCGGGGTGGCGGTCACGCGCGGCCTCGCCGCCGCCGATCGCATCGTCGTCTCGGGGGTCGACCGGTTGCGCGACGGCGCCCGCGTCACCGTGGTCGCGCGCTGATGGGGATTATCGCCTTCGCCATCCGGCGGTGGCAGATTACCCTCGTCGTCTTTGCGCTACTCGTCGCCATCGGCGTATCGGCGTTCGTCGGTATCCCGCGCTCGGTCGATCCGCATTTCCCCTCGCCGTTCATCGTCATCGTCGCGAGCCAGCCCGGCGCCGACCCCGCCGACATGGAGGCGACCGTCGCCAAGCCGATCGAGGACGTCGTCCAGGGGCTCGACGACATCGCCCGCATCGGCTCGCGCTCGACCGACGGCACCGCGGTGATCACCGCCGAGTTCGATTGGTCGAGTGATCCCGAGAAGGATTACGACCAGGTCGTCCGCGAGGTGAATGCGATCCGCTCGACGCTGCCGGCGTCGCTGCAGCGGATCGAGTTCCGCAAGAGCCGGACGACCGAATCTGCAGTGCTCCAGTTCGCGCTCGTCAGCGACACCGCGTCTTACCGGCGGCTCGAAAAGCTGGCGAAGGACCTGCGCGAGCGCTTGAACCAGGTCGCGGGCGTCCGGGGCACACGGGCATGGGCGATCCCGACGCCCGAGTTGACCGTTGCGATCGATGCCGGGCGTATGGCACAGCTTGGATTGCCCGCGACCGCGCTGACCGACGCGCTGCGGAACGGCGGCGCCGACCTGCCGCCCGGCGCGGTCCATTCGGGCGACCGGCGGTATAATGTCGAGGCGGGCGGCGCCTTCCGCTCGGTCGCCGAGGTCGCCGCGACGCCGATCCGTGCGGTCGACGGGCGTGTCGTCCGCGCCGGCGACGTCGCCCGCGTCGGCTGGGGGTACGAGGAACAGTCGTATTTCGCGCGCTACAACGGCCATCGCGCAATCTGGGTGACGCTGACGCAGAAGGACGCGGCGAACGTCCTCGACGTTCAGAAGGACGCGATCCAGGTCGCCGCGGCGTACCAGGCGCAGTTGCCCCCCGACGTCCGCCTTGAGACCGGCTTCGACCAGTCGCGCGATATTGCGATCAAACTCGACCACCTGGCGCGCGACTTCTCGATCGCGCTGGCGATCGTCCTGCTGACGCTGCTGCCGCTCGGGCTGCGCGCGTCGCTGGTGGTGATGATCTCGATCCCGCTGAGCCTTGCGATCGGCTGCGCGGTGCTCGCCTTCACCGGCTTCACGCTCAACCAGCTGGCGATCGCCGGCTTCATCATCAGCCTCGGGCTGCTCGTCGACGATTCGATCGTCGTCACCGAGAACATCGCCCGCCACCTGCGCGAGGGCGAGGACCGGACGACGGCGGCGATCAACGGTACACGCGAGATCGCTGTCGCGGTGCTCGGCTGCACCTTCGTCCTGCTTCTCGCCTTCCTTCCGCTCGCCTTCCTGCCCGAAGGCTCGGGCAAGTTCATCAAGTCGCTGCCCGTGGCGGTATTCGGCACGATCGCCGGGTCGCTGCTGGTGTCGCTGACGATCGTCCCGTTTCTCGCCTCGCGGCTGCTGCCGCGGACCAGCGACCCGCACGGCAACCGGGTGTTGCAGGCGATCCAGAGCGGGATCCGCCGCTTTTACCGCCCGATCCTGCACTGGTCGCTCGGTCGGCCGGCGCTCGCGCTCGCGGCGTCGGGGGTACTGTGCCTCGCCGCCTTCGCGCTGATCCCGCTGATTGGCACGAGCCTCTTCCCCGGCGCCGATACGCCGTATTTCCTCGTCGAGGTCGAGGCGCCCGAAGGCGCGGCGATTCCGCAGACCGACCGTGCGGTCCACCTCGTTGAGGCCGCGCTGCGCGCCGAACCGCAGGTCAAGACCGTCCTCGCCAACGTCGGCGCGGGCAATCCGCAGATCTTCTACAACCGCCGCGAGACCGACACGCGGAGCAACTACGGCACCGTCGTCGCGGTGCTCGACGCGTGGGATCCGGTCGCCGGCCCGGCGATGATCGCACGGCTGCGCGCGCGGTTCGACCAAGCCGCCGACGCGCGGATCACGATCAAGATCTTCCAGAACGGGCCGCCGGTCGACGCGCCGATCGCGGTCGGCATCCGCGGCCCGGCGCTTGCGACGATCGACAGCCTTGCCGCGAAGGTCGAGACGGTCATGCGCGGCGTTCCCGGCACGCGCGACGTCATCAATCCGGTCGCGGTCGACCGGACGACGCTCGACCTTGGCCTCGATGCCGGCAAGGCGGCGCTGCTTGGCGTGCCCCCCGGCGCGGCGCGGCGTGCGGTGCGGCTGGCGCTGGCGGGAGAGGCGGCGGGGCGGTTCCGCGATGTCGAGGGTGACAGCTACAACGTCGTCGTCCGCCTGCCGCTTGATACGCGCCAGCCGGTCTCGGCGCTCGGCGGGGTCTATGTGCCGTCGACGAGCGGCGGCGCGGTGCCGCTGCGCGAGATCGCGACCCCGCACCTCGCCAGCGGCCCGGCGCTGATCTTCCGCGACCGGCAGCAGCGCTACGTCAGCGTCACCGCGCAGATCGCGCCCGGGTTTCTCACCGCAAAGGTCAACGCCGCCGTGTTCGCCGCGCTCGCGCAGAAGGTGAAGCTGCCCCCCGGCTACGCTTTTGTTACCGGCGGTGAGGCGGAGGCGAGCCAGAAGGCGTTCGGCGGGCTCGGCCCGATCATCGCGCTGACGGTGTTCGGCATCCTCGGCGTGCTCGTCGTCGAGTTCGGCCGCTTCCGCGAGACCGCCGTCGTTGCGGGGGTCGTCCCGCTCGGTATGGTCGGCGGACTCGTCGCTCTGTTCCTCACCGGCAACTCGCTCAGCTTCACCGCGGTGATCGGGTTCATCGCGCTCATCGGCATCGAGATCAAAAACTCGATCCTGCTCGTCGACTTCACCACCCAACTGCGCGCCTCGGGCCTGTCGCTCCGCGCGGCGATCGAACGCGCCGGCGAGGTGCGGTTCCTCCCGGTCCTGCTGACCTCGGTCACGGCGATCGGCGGCCTGCTGCCGCTCGCGCTGTCGGGCTCGGGGCTGTACGCGCCGCTGGCGTGGGTCGTCATCGGCGGGCTGGTCTCGTCGACCTTCCTGTCGCGGGTGGTGACGCCAGTGATGTATCTGCTGCTCGTGCGAGGCGCGCCCGTCGTCGCGGCCACGGAACCGGCGCTCGCGGCGTAACGTTCCGTGGCCGTGCTCAGTTATACCGACACCGGCGAACCCGGCATCACGCGACGCAAGCGCGGCCAGCACTGGCATTATTTCGCCGTCGATGGCGCCCGGATCACCGACCCGCAGGAGATCGCGCGGCTCAACAAGCTCGGGGTGCCGCCCGCCTATGCCCGCGTCTGGTTCTGCGCCGATTGCAACGGGCACCTGCAGGCGGTCGGCTACGACGCCAAGGGACGCAAGCAGTACCGGTATCACGAGGGGTTTCGCCAGGCGCGCGAGGCTGACAAGTACGACCGCTGCGGCGGCTTCGGCGAAGCCCTGCCGGCGCTCCGCGCGATGGTCGAGCGCGATATCGCCGCGCGTGGACTGGGGCGGACCAAGGTGCTCGCCGCCGTCGTCCGGCTGCTCGATTCGGGGCATGTCCGCGTCGGCAACGACGTCTACGCCAGCGAGAACGAGAGCTATGGCGCGACGACGCTGCTGACTGAACATAGCGCGGTGCGCGGATCTAAGGTCCGCCTCGAATATCGCGGCAAGTCGGGCAAGATGCAGCGCGTCGTCATCGCCGACGAGGCGCTGGCGAAGATCGTTCGCCGCTGCCACGACCTGCCGGGCCAGGCGCTGTTCCAGTACGTCGGCGATGACGGCGAACCGCACCGCATCGGCTCGGCCGACGTCAACGCCTATATCCGCGACGCGATGGGCGAGGGCTTTTCGGCCAAGCATTTCCGGACGTGGGGGGCGAGCGTGATCGCCTTCACCGCGATCCGCGACGGCGCGGCGACGCTCAAGGAAATGCTCGAACCCGTCGCAGCCGCGCTCGGCAACACGCCCGCGATCAGCCGCAAGAGCTATGTCCACCCGGCGCTGATCGCGGTGATGGCCGACGGCCGGCAGGGCGAGCTGATCGGCGCAAAACTGCCGCGCCCGACGACTTACCTCAGCGCCGCCGAACGCGGGCTGATCGCGTTTCTCGCTATTTCAGCGAAATCTTGACCCCGCCGGCCCCGGCGCTGAGTTGCAACCCCTTCGACGTCGTGTCGAGTTCGAGGATGACGCCGTGCTTGTTGCGCAGCCGCAGCAGCCCGGACCCGCTTACCAGCGTCGCGCTCGCGCTGACGCGGGTATAGGTGCCGGCGAAGTCCTCGATCCGATCGAGGTTGAAGACCCGCCCGAAACCGCGGACGTGCGAGGCGCCGATGTCGCCGACCGACAGGCCGCCGATCCGGAACTTGTAGAATTTCTCGCCGAACTGCAGCGAGCCGCCGCCGACATTGCCGCCAAGCAAAAAGCCGAACTGCGTCTCATCGATCGTCATCGTCGCCGATGGCACCCGGAGGTCGGGCTGGCCGCTGGCGGCAAGCAGAACTACGGCAGCCGCGCCGAGAGCGAATCTAGTAACCTTCATGCCCGGTGCCCCTGTTGCGGCACCGGGTCTAGCACCGCTGTCCTCGGCCGGTCGACCGCTACTTGAGCGTGACCTTGACCCCGCCGGCGCCCGCGCTGAGCTGGAGGCCCTTCGACGTCGTGTCGATTTCGAGGACGACGTCATGCTCGTTCTCAAGCTTGAGCGCGCCCGACCCGTCGACGAGGGTCGCGCTCGCGTTAAGCTTGGAATAGGTGCCGGCGAAATCGTCGACCGACCGCAGGTTGTAGACGGTGCCGAAGCCCTTGACCTTCGAGCCGCCGAGCGTGCCGATCGAGATGCCGCCGACCTTGAACGGATAGCTGTGCCCGTGGAAGCGCAGGACGCCGCCGCCGGTGCTGCCGCCGATGAGGAAGCCGAACTGCGCCTCGTCGATCGTGATCGTCCCCGAGCGGACCATCGGCTCGGCCTGCGCGGTTTCAGCGAAGGCGACAACGGCCATGGTGGCGAAGGCGAGGTTCTTGAGAAGCGTCATGTTGAAAATTCCCGGGTCGCGATGACCTACGGGCATAACGCCGCGACTTCGCGATCGGGTTCACGATCGTACGATATGACCCCGTCAGCCGAGCCGCGCCAGCGCTGCGCGCAACCGTTCGGCCTCGGCGGCGCGCGTTGCGTGGTCGGCGCGCGCCTTGTCGACCGCCTCGGGTTTCGCCTTGTCGACGAAGCCCGGCGAGGCGAGGCGGCCGGCGAGCGCGTCGCGCTCCTTCTCGGCGGCGGCGGCGTTCTTTGCGAGGCGGGTCTTCTCGACGGCGATGTCGATGACGCCGCCGAGAGGGATCGAGATCGTCGCCTCGCCGTCGACGACCTGCATCCGCGCCACGTCGCCGGTCGCGCCCTCGGTCCGAACGACGCGCGCCAGCCGCTCGATCGCGGCGGCGTTGCGGCTGTGGCGAGCCTCGGTCGCGGCGGCGGCGTTGTGCAGCTCGAAGCCGAGCTTGGCCCCCGGCGGGATGTTAAGCTCGTTGCGCGCCGAGCGGACCTCGGTGACCAGCCCGATCAGCCAGTCGATGTCGGCGGCGGCCTCGGCGTCGATCAGCTCCGCGCCGGTCGCCGGCCAGGCGGCGACGATCAGGTCGTGATCGCGCACGCCCAGCTTGTGCCACAGCTCCTCGGTCAGGAACGGCATCACCGGGTGGAGCATGACGAGGATCTGGTCGAGCGCCCAGCCGGTGACGGCGCGGGTTTCGGCGGCGATCGCCGCGTCGGCGCCCTCGGCGAGCAGCGGCTTGGTCAGCTCAAGATACCAGTCGCAAAAACGGCTCCAGACGAACTGGTACGCGATGTCGGCATAGGCATCAAAGCGGAACCCCACGATCGCCGCGTCGAGCGCGCGCGCGGTGGCGACGACTTCGCCGATGATCCAGCGGTTGACCGGCGCGGTCGCGGGTGGCGGGGTGGCAGACGTCGACCCGGCGATGCCGTTCGACTGGCAGAAGCGCGCGGCGTTCCACAGCTTGGTTGCAAAGTTGCGGTAGCCTTCGACCCGCTTCTCATCGAGCTTGATGTCGCGCCCCTGGCTTTCCATCGCGGTCAGCGTGAAGCGCAGCGCGTCGGCACCGTAGCGGTCGATCAGCGCCAGCGGGTCGACGGTATTGCCCTTCGACTTCGACATCTTCGCGCCCTTGGCGTCGCGGACGAGGCCGTGGCAATAGACGGTGGCGAACGGCACCTCGCCCATGAAATGGATGCCCTGCATCATCATCCGCGCGACCCAGAAGAAGATGATGTCGAACCCGGTGACGAGGACATCGCCGGGGTAGTAGCGGGCAAGCTCGGGCGTCGCCACAGGCCAGCCGAGCGTGCCGAACGGCCACAGCGCGGAAGAGAACCACGTATCGAGAACGTCGGCATCGCGGGTTAACACCGCGTCGGGACCGGCGAGCGCCTGCGCCTCGGCCTCGGTCGCCGCGACATGCACCGTGCCATTGGCATCGTACCACGCCGGGATCTGGTGGCCCCAGATGATCTGGCGGCTGACGCACCACGGCTGGATGTTGTCCATCCAATTGAAATACGTCTTGTCCCAGTTCGCCGGCACGAACTTGGTCTTGCCCGACTTGACCGCCTCGATCGCCGGCTTCGCCAGCGTCGCGGCGTCGACGTACCATTGTTCGGTCAGGAACGGCTCGATGACCACGCCCGAACGGTCGCCGTACGGGACCTGATGGCGGTGCGGCTCGACCTTGTCGAGCAAGCCCAGCGCGTCGAAGTCGGCGATGACCTTCTTGCGCGCATCCTCGCGCGTCAGCCCGCGATATTCGGGCGGGCACGCGTCGGACATCGTGCCGTCGGGGTTCATCAGGTTGATCAGCGGGATGTTCGCCGCCGGATGCCGCCCGGCGAGTGCGAAGTCGTTGAAGTCGTGCGCGGCAGTGATCTTGACCGCGCCCGAGCCGAAATCGGCCTCGACATAGTCGTCGGCGACGATCGGCAGCAGCCGGTCGACCAGCGGCAGCTTGGCGAAGGAGCCAACCAGATGCCGATAGCGCTCGTCGTTCGGGTTCACCGCGACCGCGCCGTCGCCGAGGATCGTCTCGGGGCGGGTGGTGGCGATGGCGATGAAGCCGCTGCCGTCGGCGAGTGGATAGCGGAAATGCCACATCGACCCGTCGATCTCGCGATATTCGACCTCGAGGTCGCTGATCGCGGTCTTGAGCTTGGGGTCCCAGTTGACGAGGCGCTTGTCGCGATAGAGCAACCCTTGGTTGTACAGGTCGACGAACACCTTGGTCACCGCCGCCGAGAAGCCCGCGTCCATCGTGAAGCGCTCGTGCGCCCAGTCGCAGCTCGCGCCGAGCCGCCTGAGCTGGCGGGTGATCGTGTCGCCCGATTGCGCCTTCCATTCCCAGACGTGTGCGAGGAACGCCTCGCGGCTCATCGTTGCGCGGGTCAGGCCCTGGCTCGCGATCGTCCGCTCGACGACCATCTGTGTCGCGATGCCGGCATGGTCGGTGCCGACCACCCACAGCGCGTCGCGGCCCTTGAGCCGGTGGTAGCGGATCAGCACGTCCTGCAGCGTGTTGTCGAGCGCGTGGCCGATGTGGAGCGACCCCGTGACGTTTGGCGGCGGGATGACGATGGTGAACGGCTGCGCGGCGGGACGATTGGGGCGGAAGGCGTCGGTCGATTCCCAGCGCGCGTACAGCCGCGCCTCGATCTCGGCGGGGTCGAAGGTCTTGGCGATGATGTCGGTCATGCGCGAAGGTCTTAGCGGCGCGTGGCGCCCGAACGCTAGTCCCCGACGATCAGATACGCCGCGACCGCGACCAGCGCGAACCCCGCCCATTGCCGCGGCGTCACCGCCTGCCCGAGCACCCACGTCGAGAAGGCGGCGAAGACGAGGATCGAGATGACCTCCTGCATGCCCTTGAGCTGCGGCGCGGTCATGACGTTGCTGCCGATGCGGTTCGCCGGCACCTGCAGGCAATATTCGAAGAAGGCGATGCCCCAGCTGATGAGGATGACGAGCCACAGCGCGGTCGATTTATACTTGAGGTGGCCGTACCATGCCGTCGTCATGAACAGGTTCGATAGGACGAGCAGTCCCGCCGCTTGCCAGCCGGCACCCATCGGCGTTCCTCTTTAGCCGTTTTGCCCGGTCAAACGCCTGATCTCGGCATGCGTTGCCGCCTCGACGATTTCGGGCAGATGCGCGTCGAGCCAGGCCTTGAGGAGCGGCGTCAGCGTCGAGCGGACCAGCTCCTCGAGGGTGATACCGCTGTCGGGAATCGGCACGGGCGGCGGTGGCGTGACGGGCCCCGGCTCCCCCTGTGGCGCAGCGTCCTGGTTCAGACTGTCCCGGATCGAAGCCATGATCGCCTCGATCGACGGAGGCAGTTCCGGCTCGGCGGTCATCGCGGCGGACCGATCGGGACCGACTTCGACGCGGCGACCGGGTCAGGCAGCGGCAGCGGCGCCGGATTCTCGTCGATATCGTAGTCGCCCCATTTGT
>CAXTPH010000019.1:0-17952 GCA_964245955.1 uncultured Sphingomonadaceae bacterium
GCAGCAGCTGCCGGGTCGAGCTGTTCGAGAGCCCACCGCCCCGTTCGGAATGGGTTCTCCTTGACACAGGCCAACGTCGCCTCGCCGAGAGTTTCATCGCCGGCTTCAATGCCCTCGATCATGGGCTCGCGGTCGAGCGGCTGCCAAATCACCGCTACAAGCAGCTGATCCTATCCGTCCGGCTCGACCAATCCAGCGATCAGCCCGTCTTGCGTCTGAATGAAGCCTCGCTCAGCGAGCGCCGTCGCGAATTGGCGGTGTTCAATCCCGACGTCAAACAACACGCTCGCCTGCTTGCCTTTCTCGACAGCCATCCGCTTGTGCGGCGAATCGAACTGCCCGGCATCGTCGTGCGGGCGACAGGTGCGGCCACGCTCGCGCCGCGCACGCGGCCGACAAGCGTCACCATTCCTATTCGGGACAGCCGCCGCACCCATCCACGGGTCGGCATCATTGACGGCGGCATCAGCGAAGCGCTTTCGGATTGGGTGATCGATCGGTGGGACATTCTTGCCGACGAAGACGCCGACCTCGCGCATGGCACCTTTATCGGCGGCCTAGCCGCCGTCGGCTGCGCTTTGAATGGCGCGGAAATCTGCCCTGAGCCCGATGGCGCGGAGCTGGTCGACGTCGCCGTCTTTCCGAATGAGCGCAAGGCCGGAGCCTTCGCCTCCTATTATCCCGAGGGCTTGCCGCAGTTCTTTGACGAAATGGAAACCGCCGTTTCCGACGCCCGCGCTCGGCACGGCGTGCGGGTGTTCAACATGAGCCTCAACATTTTGCAACCGGCGGCGCCAGATCGGTACAGCTCGCACGCAGCGCGACTCGATCAGATTGCTGAAACCAACAATGCGGTCATGTTCATTTCGGCGGGCAATATCCAGCCCCAGGATCTCCGCGCCGAATGGCCCGCCGACGCGACCATCGCGCTCGCCAATCTCGTCAACGCTCGCAACGACGGCTTGCTCACGCCGGCCGAAAGCGCCCGCAACGTAGCCGTTGCCGCACTGAATCCGCCGGGGCATGACGGGTGCATACCCTTCGCGCCCACGCGGTACAGTCGCCGTGGTCCTGGTCTGCGCGCCGGGGTCAAGCCGGATTTGGCGCATATTGGGGGCGCGGGTTCTCAGCATCCTGTCCTCGGACATGGACTATTCTCGATCCTGCCCGATGGAACGATCGTCGACGGTTGCGGCACCAGCTACGCCTCGCCTCTCGCCGCGAAGACCGCCGCCGTTTTGGACCACGCCATCGAGGGAGAGGTCTCACGAGAGACCCTGATCGGCCTGCTGGTCCATCACGCCGAGGTGCCGGCGACCTTACAATCGAAGGCACTTGCGCCGATCGCGCGGCATATGGTCGGCTTCGGCATGCCGCCGTCCGCCGACCGGATTCTTGAAACCGGCGACCACGCCATCACGCTCGTCTTTGCTTCGCGAATCCGGCGCGATCAGCAGATCAACTTCCGCTTTGCGTGGCCGGCGTCGCTGGTGGGGCCAGGCGGCAAGTGCCGGGGCCGGGCGAAGATCACCCTTGTCTCCACGCCGCCCCTGGATGCCCGGTTCGGTTCGGAGTTCGTGCGGGTGAATATCAACGCCACCTTGCAGCAGGAGCAGACTGGCGGCGGATGGAAGGGTCGGCTTGAACCGCTCTACCTCCCCTCAAAGCGGGAATCGCCCGCCGTCGAAGCGGAACTGATCGAGCACGATCTGAAGTGGAGCCCGGTGAAGGTTCTGGCCAAGACCTTCCCACAGGGTGTCGGCCCGTCCTCGAGCTGGCGGCTGTTCGTCGATTATTTGACCCGCGCCGGGGAAATCATGCCCGAGGAAGGCGTGCCGTTCACAGCGATCGTCACCATCAGCGACCCCGAAGCCGAACACCCGGTGTTCACCGATATGCGTCAAAACCTGCAGGCGCTCGGCACGCAAATCGCCGACATCCGGACCGCCGCACGCATTACGCCGCGAGTTTGATTCTGGTTGGTGGATGCCGCCGCTCGCCTGAAAGCGAGACCTTACGGAGATTTGTCATGGCGAAATCAGTGTCACTCAAAACCGGACGGGTCTTCGGGACCATCACAGCCGCAAAAGAGCATTTTACGCTCATCCTGAACGGGCAAGAGCTGAAGCGGGCGTTTGGCGGGGACGAGTTGGCCAACATCCGCGCCATTTACGAGGACTACTGCGCTAAGACCGGCTGGGAGTCACCATCGCCTCCGGCGTCGTTCTATCCCACGCATGATCGCGGTCCGGGCTACACCACGCGATGCTATGGCGTCACTTTCGAAGATGGGACGGCTGGCAACTCCTCGCTTGAGAAAGCGCTGAGAGCGATTGCAGCGTGAGGTACGTGGGGGCTCAATCAGCAAGCGAGTTGGCAATGTCCCATGATTTCCGCCGTCTTTGGGAGCAACAAGAAGCGTTGCGTCGAATGATGGACCCTTTGGGTGACCTGCGGCGACATATTGATCCGCTGCACGATGCCTACAAAGCGTTAGGAGTCGGTTCCGCAACAATTGACTTCATCCGACAGGAAGAAGAACGCCGCAGAATGCTTGCCGACCTCGCGGATATCGGCGGTGTCGCCAAGATCAGTCAAGACCTCGAGCGACAGCGCAAGCTGCTTGAAGGGCCTGTCGAGGAGGCAAGACGCTTGGGCTTGTTCGATCCTAGCTCAGATATCCGTAAGTCTATCAGCGCAACTCTGGAAGCGCAGCAGGCCTATGAACGCATGTTCAGGCTTCCAGAGACCATGGAGCTCGGCCGGATCGCCCACGAGGCGATGGAGCAGGCCAGCCTCGCGCGCACTGTGCTGGGGTCCGAGGATCGACTGCAGGCGGCTATGGCGTCCATGCGGTCACCATGGCTCCAGATCGAGGAAAGCCTGGTGTCGGCCAAGGCGTTTTCCGAGATCGTAGCGATGGGCCGCGGTATAGAAAGTCGTCCAGCGTTCGATCAAATTTTTGCCTCAGCGCTGCGACCTGGGCTCGGCGACTGGCGCGACCTGCTGACGCCGACACCCGAGCGTTTGATCGACCCCGTGCTGCGTTCCGGTTTCTATGTGGAGCGGGGCTTCGATTCCGAACTTACCGATTTCACGCCTATGGCGTTCGACGAAAGCCTGCGGATCGCTGGTCTGCGGGAAATAAAGGCGACCGACGGCCCCGACGAGCAGGAGGATGGATTCGTCCGAGCCAAGCAGGCATTCGATCAATTGCAACGCTTCGAAGTTGCGCTACGTCGCTTTATCGATCGTGTGATGCAGGCCGCTTTTGGCGACGATTGGATGTATCGGCAGCTGCCCGCCAACATGCTCGACGCGTGGATCGACAAGCGAGATAAAGCAGTGAAGGCCGGATATTCCGAGCAACCGCTAATCGACTATGCGGATTTCACCGACTATCGGGCAATCATCGAGCGTAAGGACAACTGGAACGCGGTGTTCAAGCCGGTGTTCGGACGCGCAGAGGATGTCCGGGAATCCTTTCAGCGCCTGTTCCCCGTCCGCATTACGACCATGCACGCCCGTCTCATCACAAGGGACGACGAACTGCTTCTGCTGGTCGAGACCAAGCGCGTCCTGAAGGCAATCCGAGGTCAGTAATCAACGGTGGGTAGGCACGCGATCGGCGGCGCCCGTTTGGCTTTTCCTGCCTCATGGCTCTTGGACACCCGGCCTAAATTGCCAGGATGATATTGCGAGCATTGGCTGCATATCCCATAATGCAATCGGTGCTCGAAACTGGGTTCTAAATTGGTTGATTTCGCAACGCCTAAAAAGGTGGAGCGTTACATACCTTCGCCATGTTCGCCCATGTCGAGGTTGTCATAGAACTCACACGACTGAGGCCCCATGTTTTCTCGAATCTTTTTCGTTTGACGTTTCGCGCTACGCTCTGCTTCTTCCCGTTTGTTGCCCTCGAACTGGCCAGTCGTTTTCAGGCACATGAACAGCGCTTCGTACTCAATTACCTCTCGGCCAGAAATGGTGATGAACCACATCTGGGCTTCAGCCTGTAACCTATCCGCTACGAACTTATTGCCCTTCTTACGTGCATGAGAGCTAAGGCGACCCCTCACGCCTCGCCCAGCGGACTCTGAAATGCCGATGTAAACTGGTCGCAAATTGTCAGGCCAGCGCCCGAGATAATCATCGTAGACGTCACATACTTTTACCGGCATTGCTCGATCAATCGGCTCACCAATCGCGTAAATTCCAGGCCCCGTCGGGGCCGAGCCGTAGTGTTCCAGAAGGATTGGATCGCCCCAGTGTAGATCCATATTAAAGTCCCTCTTCCGCTTCGTAACGCCCTACCTCTCGCCTCGCACGTCTAGCGCGACTAAGACACATGGACGAATGCCCGAACTTTGGAAAAGCCAAGCGGGCCGGTCACGACCGGAAATGGGTACTGTTGTAGTCCCGTTCAACGTCGGCGCAGCCGACGCTATGATTTGGCGCGAGACGCCGCAATTACGTCCTCGATTGCATCGATCACCGCTTGAGGCTGATCCACTTGGATAAAGTGGCCGGTGTTCGACACGACGGTCGACCGACCACGCGCCGAACGTGCTGCCAGTGCGTCGTGGCCAGCCTTCCAAAACCCCCAGTTTCGCTCGGCGAGGGCACGATCGGCGTCGGAAGCTTTCGGATCGGGAACAAGGGGTGCTGTTAGCACGACAACCGGCATCTGCCCCCAATTGCGACGCGCGTCGAGTTCTTGGCGCGAGTTAATATCGCTCCGTCCGTCCGGCGAATGCTGGCTTTCAATCTCCGAAGCCATAGCGTCGTACCGACCGGGGCGCACCATCTGATAGGTCAAGAACGTCCGTTGCTCTGGTGTTCGCTCGGGCGCGAAGGCGAAGCACTCGGCATGGCTCTCGGACGCGAGTTTGCCCGACCTCGCGAGGTTCGAGCAGACCTTCAGATGCGTGATAGTCTCGTTGAATGAAGACGTGTCTTTGGCTAGCTCGTCAGGGCTCTCGCCCTTGTCCTGCTCGGCATACGACGGATCGATCAGCACAAGCCCGGCAACGTCTGCAGGGTAGCTGTCGGCGTAGAGGGTGGAATACAGCCCGCCGACTGAGTGGCCGACCAGAATGATCGGTAGGCGCAGTAGGCCGCGGTGAAGCACCTGATGCAGGTCGGCGACGGCTTGTCCGGCAGTAGATGGTCTACGAGGCGCGTCGCTGTAGCCGTAGCCAGCTCGGTCGTAGAAGCATGCGCGGGTCGATCGAGTCACGGGCAGCGCTACTTTCTGCCAAGTGAGCAGATTGGCGCCGAGCCCGGCCTCGAAAACGACAGTCGGCGAACCCTGTCCCGAGCAGACGAAGTTGATCTGACGCCCACCGGCAATCTTCACGAGATGCTTGCTCGACAGCATAGTGTCGGCGGGCAGAGCTGATGCCTGCGCGATAGCCGCGACCAGGAGAAATGACATCAGCGAGCCCAGCGTGAGCAAGGGGACTAATCTCATACGCAGCTCCAACGAAGACGCTGTGGGCTTCCTACCTTTGGGCCACTCTAGGCGACATGCGTTCGCCGTCCAGTGTTGGTTTCAGTGGCGGCAGATCGCAAACGCTCGGGCGACATACTCCCGCCCCTTGCGATCAGTCACGGCCTCGCCGTTCAGGGTCTAACCGTCACTTTAGATGAACCGATGGCCGCTTTCGAGACGCAGTCTAGCCGGGCTGAGCGTTCACCTATCAGTCAGTTCGGAATTTCGCGACCGTCGCGGCTGTCATTCCGGTGACCGCGCGGCTGACTCATCTCTAGAATCAGCAGGCCGCCATCGGCCTAAAATGCCTGCGATAACCCACCATTCAACGCGCGATCTAATGCCGTGGTGGCCGAAACGCCTAGCAGGTGATTCGCCGACGCGGACTACCGGGATCGAGTTATCTCTCAAACCACCGTGCTAAACACCGTGCTAAGTCGCAAAATTAGCACGGTTGCAGGCGCGTAAGCTATTGAAAACATTGGTGCGCCCGGAACGATTCGAACGTCCGACCCTCAGATTCGTAGTCTGATGCTCTATCCAGCTGAGCTACGGGCGCGCTGGGAGGGGCTTACGGGGTGCGGCGCTGCGATGCAAGTCCGCGTTCGGCTTGCCGGGCGCTGCGGCGCGCCGTAGGAGCGTTGCGATGCGTCTGCCCCTCATTCTACTCGTCGCCGCGGTTGCGGGGTGCGCCGGCAAGGACGGGACGTGGCCGAGCCTCGCCCGGCGTCCGATCGAGGGGCCGCGGCCCGGCGCGGCGGCTGTGACGCCGCCGCCAGCAGCACCCGGGGTACCGGCGCCGGTCGTTCCCGTCGCGATCGGCGACGTATCCGCGCGGCTGTCGACGATCGACCGCGACGCCGCCAACCTCGGTACGCGGATCGGCGAGCAGCGCGCGACGGCAGCCGATGCGGCGGCGGCGGCGAAGGGGACCAAGCCCGACGGCGAGGCATGGGCCAAGGCGCAGCTCGAGCTGACCCGGCTCGAACGGCTCGGCAACCAGCTGCCCGACCTGCGCGCTAAACTCGATGCGATCGCCGGGGAACTCGCGGCTGCGGCGGCGACCGGCACCGATGTCGCTGAACCACTCCCGGCGACCGGCGCCGTGATCGGCCGGGTCGCGGCGCTCCAGGCCGAATATGACACCACCTACGCCCGCGCGAGTACGGCCGCGACGCCTTAAACCCTTCTGGTTAGTGCGAGCGATGAAATCGGATTAAGTCTGCGTAAGGTCACACACGATCACGCTTATGCAGGCAACATCTCGCCGAAATTTTCCGTCAAAAGCTGAAATACCCGTCGATCCGAACACCCACGCGACTCGTGATGAGCCTATCGCGTCCGCCACCCTGTAGGACAGCAGTTTCAGTCGGTGTCGGCGAATACTGCGCGCCGGACCGCGCGGGCGACGGCGTCGGCGGCAAGCGTGCCGAGGATCGCGAGCGTTGCCGGATCGACCCCCGTCGCCGGCCCGGTCGAGAGAGCGAAGATCGCGTCGCCGTCGAACGGGGTGTGGATCGGTCGGATCGCGCGGGCGAGGCCGTCGTGCGCCATCATCGCGACGCGCTGCGCCTGCGCGCGGGTCAATGGCGCGTCGGTCGCGACCGCGCCGATGCACGTGCTCTGCGCCGCAAGCCCGCTGGCGCGGTTGAGCTTTGGCAGTGCGACCGCGCCATCGGGCGGCGCGTGCGCGTAGACCTCGCCGAAGCTGTTGACCGCGATCAGCGCGCCGACGGTGAAACCGTGGCCGGCGACGCTGGCGCTGCCGATGCCCCCGGGGCGGCTGCCGGCGACCGCGCCGTATCCCGCGCCGACCGCGCCGCTGGTGTCGGGACGCGCGGCGGCGGCGAGCGCGGCGCGCGCCAAGTCGCGGTGCGGCGGCTCGGCCCAGCCTTTGTCGCCGCCGTTCGCCATGTCGAACAGGCACGCGGCGGGGACGACCGGGATCGGCAGCGGCCCGGCCGCGAGGCCGACGCCTGCCTGCGAGAGGGCAACAGCGACCGCGTCGGCGGCGGCGAGGCCGAACATCGATCCGCCGCTGAGCACCAGCGCATGGACGCGTTCGACAAGGGTATGCGGCGCGAGGGCGTCGGTTTCGCGCGTCGCCGGGCCGCCGCCGCGGACGTCGACCGCCATCGTCACCGGCGCATCGGGGACGATCACGGTGACGCCGGTCCGCGCCGTGACGTCTTCGGCATGGCCGACGCGGAGGCCGGGTACGTCGGTGAAGCAGTCGCGGCGTTCATCGGCCATTGTGCTACCGTGCCGCATCGGGGCAACGGCGGCCAGCCGTGTAGCGTAACTTAATCGCGCGCAACGGGTTGTCGTGACGGCGGCCGTTCGGGTGCGCCCGCAGGAGACAGGATTTGGCGACGGCGCACATCAACCGGATCGGCACCGCCGTGCCGCCCAACGACGTGCATGCCGCGTTCGTCAACTTCGTCCAGCATTTCATCACCGAGCGCCGCGAGGCGGCGGTCTTCAAGCGGATGGTCAGTCGCGCTGCCATCTCGCACCGCTATTCGTACTTCACGCCGGTCGAGAACCCCGACGGTTTCGAGGCCGACACCGAGGGGTTCTACACCCCCGACGCCTTTCCCGGCACCGCGGCGCGGATGGCGCGCTTCGCCAAGACCGCGCCGGGATTGGCGATGCAAGCGATCGACGCGCTGAACCTCGACGGCGAGCGCGAGCGGATCACGCATCTGGTGGTAGCGTCGTGCACCGGCTTCATTGCGCCCGGAATCGACCAGTTGATCGTCAAGGCGGCGGGGCTCGATCCCGGCGTCGAGCGGACCGGGGTCGGCTTCATGGGCTGCTACGCGGCGGTCAACTCGCTCCGGCTCGCGCATCACTTCGTCCGCTCGGATCCGGCGGCGCGGGTGCTCGTCGTCAATCTCGAATTGTGCACGCTCCACTTCCAGCAGACCGCCAATCTCGAGCAACTACTTTCGATGCTGCTGTTCGGCGACGGTTGCGCCGCGACGCTGGTGACCGCCGACGAGACCGGCATCGCGCTGCGCGACTTCCGCGCGACGACGATCGAGGAATCGGGCGAATCGATCACCTGGGCGGTCGGCGACCAGGGGTTCGACATGCATCTGTCGGGCGAGGTCCCGGGCAAGATCGCCCGTGCGCTCAAGCACGAATACGAGCGCAACGACGACCGCGGCCTGCTCCGCGGGACGCGCCCGTCGGATTACCCGTTATGGGCGGTCCATGCCGGCGGGCGGACCATCCTCGACGCGGTCGAGACCGGCTTCGATCTCGCGCCCGACAAGCTCGACTGGTCGCGCGGCGTGCTGCGCGACTTCGGCAACATGAGCTCGGCGACGCTGATGTTCGTCCTCGAGCGCATCCTCAAGGGCGTGGGCACGACGGTCGACCGTGCGACCGACGGCTTCGGCGTCGCCTTCGGCCCGGGGCTCGCGGCGGAGAGCTTCCGCTTCCGGACGGTCTGATGCGGTCGTTCGCAGAGCGATCGCCCGAGTCCGAGATGATGGATGCCGACGGGGTCACCGCGGCCGACTTCGCCGCGTGCCTACGCGACCTCGCGACCGTCAATACGGTGACGCTGGCGCGGCAGCCGACGCTGCGCTGGCTCACCGACGCGACGGCGGCGCTGAACCCGGGGGACGGCTTCACCCTGCTCGATGTCGGTTACGGCGAGGGTGACATGCTGCGTGCGATCCATCGCTGGGCGACGCGGCGGGGGCTGCGCCCGCGGCTGATCGGGGTCGACCTCAACCGCTCGAGCGAACCGGCGGCAAAGGCGGCGACCGACCCGGCGTTCGGGATCGACTTTCGCACCGGCGACGTGTTCGACTTCGCGCCCGCCGAGCCGGTCGACTTCATCGTCAGCTCGCTCGTCACCCATCACCTGACCGACCGGCAGGTCGGGCGCTTCCTGATGTGGATGGAGGCGAAAGCGGTGCGCGGCTGGTTCGTCAACGACCTCCACCGCCACTGGTTCGCCTTCTACGGCTTCACCGCGCTGGCAGCGGTCATGCGCTGGCACCGCTTCGTCCGCCACGACGGACCGGTGTCGATCGCGCGGAGCTTCGTCCCCGACGAATGGGGTCGGGCGCTGGCCAATGCGGGGATCACCGAGGCGACGGTCGCGCGGGTGTTCCCCTTCCGCCTGTGCGTCGGTCGGATGAAGCGCACGGCATGGTAGGCGAGCCGCTCGTCATCGCCGGCGGTGGGCTCGCCGGGGCGGCGGCGGCAACCCTGCTGGCGCAGGGCGGGCAGCGACCGCTCCTCCTCGAGCGGACCGCAGGCGAGCACGACAAGATCTGCGGCGAGTTCGTCTCGACCGAGGCGCAGGCGCATCTGGCGGCGCTCGGCTTCGACGCGGGCCGCCTCGGCGGACACGCGATCGACCGGGTGCGGCTGGTGTCGGGCAGCCGGTTCGCCGAGGCCCGGCTGCCGTTTACCGCGCTCGGGCTGACGCGGCGGCGGCTCGACGCGGCGCTGCTCGACCATGCCGCGGCGGCGGGGGCGAAGGTCGAGCAGGGGGTTACGGTGCGGCACGTCGACGGGACCGCGCTGGCGACGACCGGCGGCGACCTCCGCCCGACGACCCTGCTGCTGGCGACCGGCAAGCACGATGTTCGCGGGGCGAAGCGCGACACCGCGGGGACGCTCGACCATCTGATCGGCTTCAAGCAATATTACCGCCCCGACACGGCGACGCTCCGCGACCTTGCCGGGGTGATCGAGATCGTCCTGTTTGACGGGGGCTATGCCGGGTTGCAGCGGGTCGAGGACGGCATGGTCAACCTGTGCCTGCTCGTCGGGCGGGCGCGGTTCGACGCGAGCGGGGGCGGGGAGGGCCTGCTCGCCAACCTGCTGCGCGAGCCGCATCTGGCGCGGCGGCTGGGCGGTGCGGCGCCGCTGCTCGACCGGCCGCTGACGATCAGCGGCGTGCCGTACGGCTTCGTCCACCGCGGGGCGGACAGCGCGTTTCGCCTCGGCGACCAGGCCGGGGTGATCCCGTCGTTCTCGGGCGACGGCATGTCGATCGCGCTCCACAGCGCCCGGTTGGCGGCGGCGGCGGTGCTCGGCGGCGCCACTCCGACCGACTACCACGCCCGCTTCTGCCACGACGTCGCCGCGCAGATCGCCCGGGCGACATGGCTCCAGCGCGCGGGCGAGACGGTCGTCGGGCGGTCGCTCCTCGTCGCCGGCATCGGGCTGGTGCCGCCGCTGCTGCGCTGGGCGGCAATGCTGACGCGGGTCCCCCAGGCGGCCCTGCGTCGGGCGGGGGTTGCCGCCTAACTATCGGAGCTTTCGACGCTTTACGCGCGAGGCGCTCGCGGGCCTGCCGAACCCGACGCTAAGTTCAAAATAAGTTCACACAAACGCCGGTTGTTTTCACGTTCGCGTCTTGCCCGATCGCGCCGAGCTCCGGTCGCCGGTGGGTTCGCCCTTACGATGAGAAAACATACCCGGGTTGCGCCCGTTGACGGCCCGGCAGCATCGTAACTCAGGTCACCGCGTGTAGGACAGCGCCTTTTTACCCGTCGCCTGCGGGCACGCCCTGCGACTAGGCGGGGTCGGACAAATCCGCCATGATCGTCCGCAATCGTCCTGGGGAGGACCTGACACGTGGATGCAGCCGTCGCGCCGCCGCCGTCATTCGTGTTGCCGAAACGCGGCCTCGACCGCGCGTCGTGGAGCTGGGCGCTGTTCCAGGGCGTCCGCGATCCGTACATCGTCCTGATCACGATCTACATCTTCGCGCCCTACTTCGTCCGCGATGTCGTCGGCGACGCGGTGCGGGGGCAGCTGCTCGTCGCGGCGGCGGCGAAATACGGCGGCTGGATCGTCCTGCTGACGGTGCCGCTGCTCGGCGCGACGGTCGACCGGATGGGGCGGCGCAAGCCGTGGCTCGCGGCGACGGTCGCGCTGATGATCCCGCTCGTCGCGGCACTGTGGTGGGTGACGCCCGGCGGCGTGATCGGGCCGATCGGCGCGCTGGCGATCTTCGCGGCGATGAACGTCCTGATCGCGTGGTCGGACACGCTGCACAATGCGCTGCTCCTTCCCGCCGCCGGCATGGCACGCGCCGGGGCGGCGTCGGGGGCGGCGCTGGCGCTGGTCAACTTCACGTCCGTGGTGATGCTCGCCTTCGTCTTCGGCGCGTTCGCGCTGCCGGGGAAGGTGGCGTGGAGCTTCATCCCGGCGCACCCGCTGTTCGGGCTCGACCCCGCCGCGCACGAGACCGACCGCATCGTCGCGCCGCTCGTCGCTGGCCTGATGCTGATCGGTTCGATTCCGCTGTTCGCGTTCGTGCCCGATGTCGCCGCGACCGGCGTCCGCCTCGGCGCGGCGATCCGCGGCGGCGCCGCCGATCTCGTCGCCTTGTTCCGCGAGGCGCGCGGCCACCGCACCGCGCTGATGTATCTCGCAAGCGTCCTGCTGTTCACCGACGGCCTGACCGGTATCCTCGTCTTCACCGGCGTCTATGCCGCGGGCGCGATGGGGTGGGGCACGCTCGAACTGCTCGCCTACGGCATGATCCTCAGCTGCTTCTCGGTGGTCGGCGGCATCCTCGGCGGGTGGCTCGACCAGCGGATCGGGCCGAAGGCGGCGCTGAAGATCGAGCTCGTCGGGGTGATCGTGTCGCAGATCGTCAGCCTCGGGCAGGGCAAGGACCGGCTGTTCTTCATGGCGTTCGATCCCACCGCACACGCCGCGGTGTGGAACGGGCCGATCTTCCGGACGCAGCCCGACATCGCGCTGCTGGTCTGCGGCTTCCTCGGCGCGGTCAGCGTGACGGCGGCGTACGCGTCGCGGCGGACGATGCTGACGCGGGTCGTGCCGCCGGACCGGATCGGCGTGTTCTTCGGGCTGTTCGCGATCGCCGGGAACGCGACGATGTGGCTCGGGCCGTTGCTCGTCGAGATCGCGACGAGCAGTACGGGCTCGCAGCGGCTGGGGCTGTTGCCCGACGCCGGGCTGTGCCTCGCTGGCCTGATCGTGCTGCTGTTCGTGCGCGGCGGCGAGCGGTTGCGCGCCTAGCCGATCGTCTCGCCCGGCTGGACGCCCCACAGCTGGCTGCGCAGGATATAGCCCGACTTGCCGCCGCGATCGATCCGGCACCACGCCTGGTCGCACAGCACGACGCGAACGAGCGCACCCGGCGCGATCCGCCACACCGGGTTCGACTGCAGGTCGGCGGCGGCGAACATCGTCCGGATCTGCCCGGTGACGACGGCGGTGCGGGTGCCGGTGATCAGCTGCTTGTTCATCCAACCGACGCTGCCGCCGATGTCGCGGATCTGCCGCCAGATGCCGTATTCGCGGATGACCTCGACCGGCAGCCCCTTGCGGACATAGACCCAGTTGACCGGATAGCGGTCGCCGGGGCCGGTGCGCAGATAGGCCTTGTCCGATTTGAGACTGACGAAGCGCGGCACCGGCAGCCCCGACACGCCTTTGGTCGCGTCGACGTCGACCGGCGCGGGGGCCGGCGTGGCGGCGGGGGCCGCAGCGGCGAGGGCGAGAAGCGCGAGGAGCATCGCTGCCCTATAGCGCGCGCCGGGCGCCAGGGGGAGGCCGAAGGTTGACGCGTTTCCCTCGCCCATCTAGCCCTGATTCCATGTCGCGAACCCGCCCGAAGGTCATCGTCACCCGTCGCCTGCCGCAGGCGGTCGAGACGCGGATGGCCGAGCTGTTCGACGTCGAACTCAATTTCGACGATGTGGCAATGGACGCCGCCGGCCTCGCCGATGCATGCGCGCGCGCCGATGTGCTCGTGCCGACGGTGACCGATCAGCTGACCGCCGAGATCGTTGCCGGGGCGGGGCCGCAGCTCAAACTGATCGCCAATTTTGGTACCGGGGTCGACCATCTCGACCTCGCCGCCGCGCGGGCGAAGAACATCGTCGTCACCAACACGCCGGGCGTACTGACCGACGACACCGCCGACATGGTCATGGCGCTGATCCTCAGCGTGTCGCGGCGGATCGGCGAAGGCGAGAAGCAACTCCGCGCGGGCGAGTGGACCGGCTGGTCGCCGACCGGCATGCTCGGCCACCGCGTCACCGGCAAGCGGCTCGGCATCGTCGGCATGGGGCGGATCGGGCAGGCGGTCGCGGCGCGCGCGCGCGCGTTCGGCTGCTCGGTGCATTACCATAACCGCGAGCGTCTGCCGGCGGCGGCCGAGGCGGCGGTCGAGGCGACCTATTGGCCGACGCTCGCGGCGATGCTGGCGCGGGTCGACATCGTCTCGATCAATTGCCCGCTGACGCCCGAAACGCACCATCTGATCGACGGCGCCGCGCTGCGGGTGATGCAGCGCCACGTCTATCTGATCAACGTCGCCCGCGGCGAGATCATCGACGAGGCGGCCTTGGCGGCATGTCTCGCGCGGCGCGGCATCGCCGGCGCGGGGCTCGACGTCTTCGAACGCGAGCCGGCGATCACGCGCGAGCTGCTCGACATGCCGAACGTCGTCCTCGTGCCGCACCTCGGCTCGGCGACTTTCGAGGGGAGGCAGGCGATGGGCGAGAAGGTCATCGCCAATATCCGTGTCTGGTCGGACGGACACCGGCCGCCCGATCAGGTGCTCGAGGGCTGGGTTTAGCCGGGCGCGCGTGCGCCGGTCACGTACCGTTCACGGAACGACCGTCAGGGTCTCGTCGTTGTACGTGCAATCAATCTCGGAGGCCCCTGACATGACCCGTTTACCCCTCGCCGTTGCCGCCGTCGCCGCGATCGGCACGATGACCGGCGGCTGCTCGACCGACCGCTACGGCAACGAACATCTCAACGGCGCCGGGCGCGGCGCGGTGATCGGCGGCGCCGGCGGCGCGGTGGTTGGCGCGCTGACCGGCAACCCGCTGCTCGGGGCGGCGATCGGTGCCGCGAGTGGTGCGGTGATCGGTGCCGTCGCCGACGACCACAACCGCTACGAAGATCGCAACGGCCGTCGCTATTATTACGAAAGCGACAACCGCCGGTATCACTACGAGAACGGCCGCGACCGCGTTTACGATCCGTATTGATCGCGACGCCTAGACGCCAAAGAAAAGGGCCGCGCCAGTGATGGCGCGGCCCTTTGTCGTTGGCGAAGCGGCGCGCCTTAGAAGCGCGCGCGCACCGTCGCGCCGTAGGTCCGCGGCTCGGCGAGGAAGGCCGAGAACAGCTGATTGCCGGTACCGCCGAACGCCTGGACCTGCGCCGACGACTGCGACCCCTGGAACGGCGTGTTGAACGCCACCTGGGTGTAGTTCTGGTTGAAGATGTTCTGACCCCAGAACTCGAGCGCCCAACGCTGATCCTTGCCGCGGATGCCGACGCGTGCATTAACCGTGGTGAAGCTCGGCTGGCGCTTTTCGGGGAACAGGTCCGAACCCGTGTTGTAGCCCGAGGTGAAGCGGCTATCGACGTAGAACAGCGCGCTCAGGCCGTTGGTGTTCGGGATGTCGGGGGTGAAGCCGCCCGACACCGTCACGACGTTCTTCGGCGCGTTCGACACCTGGCTGCCCGGCAGCAGGAACAGCGCGGCGGACAGCGGCGCGCCGCCGCTGCTCGAGACGAGGTTCCGCTGATACTTGGTGTCGGCGTAGGTGTAGCCGATCGAGAAGGCGAGATCCTTGGTCGGATAAACCCCGGTCTCGACCTCGACGCCCTGGCTGACGACGCCCGGCTTGGTGCCGCCGGCGCAGGCGCCGCTGGTCGACGAGTTGTCGCGATCGGCCCCGGCGAGGTCGGTTTTGCAGGCGCTGATGTTCTGGACGATGAAGACACTGCCGTTGAAGGTATTGAGCTGGAAGTTCTTGAACTCCTCGCGGAACGCCGCGACGTTCGCGGTGAACATGCGGCTCTTGTACTTCAGGCCGGCCTCGTACGAGTCGACCTTCTCGGCTTCGAACTGGAGCTCGCTGCCGTTGGTGTTGGCATTGGTCCGCGGCGACAGCACGCCGTTCAATCCGCCAAGCGGCGAGCGGTCGAGGTTGAACCCGCCCGCCTTATAGCCCTTGGCGTACGACGCGTAGACCAGCGTCGAATCGACCGGCTTGTACGAGACGACCGCGGTGCCGGTGAACTGGCCCTCCGACAGGCGGCTGTTGAGCTTGAGCGCGTTGTTGTCGACGCTCGAGTTGCCGGTGCAGGTCAGCGTGATGATGCCGCCGGCGAACGAGGCGAGCGCCGCGTTCGACAGCAGCGGACCGAGCGCGGCCTGCTGCGCCGGGCAGACGGTGTTGTTGTTGTTGAAGTTCGCGTCGAAGATCTTCCGCTCATGGGTATAGCGGCCGCCGAGCGTGACGCTCAGCTTGTCGGTGACCTTGATGATGTTGTGGGTGAAGATCGCGTAATTCTCGCTGTCCTGATTATATACATCGCGCACCGAGCCGAGGTTGTTGAGCGTCGACAGGCGGTTGAGCCCGCCGATGATCAGCGGGGCGGCGGCGCCGAACGCGCCGGTGAAGGTGGCGATGCCGGCGGGCGACAGGCAGCCCGGCGCCGTCGGGTTCTGCAGCGCGGTGACCGGGCTGACGGTGGCGACGAGGCGGCACGACGCGAAGGCGCCGTACTGCGTGCCGAACTTGGCGTTGTCGACGACCTGGAGCTTCTCCTTCGAATAGAAGCCGCCGACGAGGACGTCGATCCGGTCGTCGAACAGCGACCCCTGCGCGCGCAGCTCCTGCGTGAAGGTGCGGAAGCGGCGGTAGGCGTTGCCGTCGTCGGCGCGGTAGGTGATGTCGACATTGGTATAGTCGATGTCGCCCGCGCCTCCGGCCTTGTACGCCCGGTACGCGGTGATCGACGTCAGCTTGACCCGGCCGAGATCCCAGTCGAGCTGGCCCGACAGGCCACCGTCGGTCGTCGTGTTGCGGAACGTCCGGCCCGGCGTCACCGCCACCTGGCGGCTATACGGGTCGGCCGCGGTAACCGCACCGAGGCTGGCGAGCACGCTGACGATCCGGTTCGACGGGTTGGTCGTCACCGCCATGTCGGTGTTGAAGCCCGGGGTCGTGGTGTTCGCGGTCGGGTCGGTCGTTTCCTTGGTCGCGACATAGACCGCAGCGCAGCATTTTTCGTTGCGGTGGGTGTAATCGCCGATCAGCCGCAGGCTGATGTTGTCGGTTGGGGTGAACAGTAGCTGACCACGGACGAAATAACGGTCGCGGTTGTTGTCGGTGCCGTCGGTACCGGTGATGTCTTTGTAGAAGCCGTCGCGCTTGACATAGACGCCGTCGATCCGCGCGGCGAGCTTGTCGGCGATGATCGGGCCGGTGACGCCGCCCGACAGGCGGTAATAGTTATAGTTGCCGTAGGTGCCTTCGGCGTTGCCGCCGAGCGTGAACGACGGCTTGGCGGTGACGATGTTGATCAGACCCGCCGAGGCGTTGCGGCCGAACAGCGTCCCCTGCGGCCCGCGCAGGACCTCGATGCGGTCGATCTCGCCGAGCTCGTTGAGGCCCGCTCCGGTGCGGCTGCGATAGACGCCGTCGATGAACACCGCGACCGAGGATTCGAGGCCGGGATTGTCGCCGACAGTGCCGATGCCGCGGATGCGCGCCGAAGCGTTCGCTTCGTTGCCGGTCGACGAGACGAGGAGCGACGGGGCGAGCTGGTTGAGCGCGCGGACGTCGTTCGCGCCCGAGTTCTTCAGCGACTCGGCGTTGACCGCGCTGACCGCGATCGGGACGTTCGACAGCGCGGTCGAGCGGCGCGTCGCGGTGATGATGATGTCGCGGGTGTCGGCATTTTCCGTCGCGTTGCCCTGCGCGACCGCGGCGGTCGCGGCACTGGCGCCCGGTGCGGTGTTGGCCGGCGGCGCGGTCGGGTTCTGGACGGCGGCGTCCTGCGCCGAAGCGATAGCGGGGATGGCGAACGCGCACGCCGACAACAACAGAATATGCTTCACGGGAGCTCCCAAGGAAATGGTTGCGGTCTTACCACCGCTCGGCGCGGCGCTTACGGGAGGCTGACGTGCACGGCAAGCGATCGCACGCGCCGATCCGCGATGGCGTACAATTGTGGCCAATCCGCCACAGGTCGCCCCGGTAGCCGGGCCGCAAAATATCTTTATGGTCCGCGCGTCATTCTAAGTGAAGGAACGTGGATGCGGACGACAGTGGCGGTGCTCGCGGCGGCCTTGCTCGGAGGGACCGCGCTCGCCGCGCCCGCGCCGGCCCCCGTCGCGCCGCTCGCCTATACCATGCGGACGCTGCCGAACGGCTTGCGGGTCTTCGCCATGCCCGACCCGACGACGGCGAACGTTGCGGTCGAGGTGATCTACGACGTCGGCGCGAAGAACGACCCCGCCGGGCGATCGGGCTTCGCGCACATGTTCGAGCATCTGATGTTCAAGTCGACCCGCGACATGGTCCCCGAACAGCTCGACCGGCTGACCGAGGACGTCGGCGGCAACAACAATGCGAGCACCCACGACGACTTCACCGAATATCACGAGACCGTGCCGGCGAACCATCTCGAGC
>CAXTPH010000020.1:0-17920 GCA_964245955.1 uncultured Sphingomonadaceae bacterium
CGCTCGACACGCTCGCCGACTCGCCGGTGTTTGCCGGGCGGTATTCGCGGATCGAACCGCTGTCGCCCGACGTGACGCTAAACATCTTCGCCGACCGCCCCGATCAGCTCAAGGCAACCGACGCGCAGATGGCCACCCATCGCGCGCTCGTCACGCAGGCGGTCAAGCTGTTCGGTGCCCAGCATTACAGCCACTATGATTTTCTCTATGCGCTATCCGACCGAATCGACGGCTTCGGGCTCGAGCATCATCGGTCGTCGGAAGATCAGGCGAGCCCCGATACGTTCCTCGACTGGGACGGCAACGTCTACGAGCGCGACCTGCTGGCGCACGAATACACGCATAGCTGGAACGGCAAGTTCCGCCGTCCGGCCGACCTGTGGACGCCCGACTACCGGACGCCGATGCGCAACAGCCTGCTCTGGGTTTACGAAGGCCAGACGCAGTTCTGGGGCAACGTGCTCGCGGCGCGATCGGGCATGGTGCCGATGCCCGAGGCGCTCGACGCGCTGGCGGCGTTCGCAGCGTTTTACGGCAGCGTTCCGGGGCGCAGCTGGCGCGCGCTCGCCGATACCACCAACGAGGAGATCATCTCGAACCGGCGTCCCGAGCCGAGCCCGAGCTGGCAGCGCGACGAAGCCTATTACAGCGAGGGCCAGCTGATCTGGCTCGACGCCGACAGCCTGATCCGCGAACGCTCGAAGGGCCGCCGCTCGCTCGACGATTTCGCGCACGCCTTCTTCGGCGTGCGCGACCGCGACTGGGGCGAGCTCACCTACACGTTCGACGACGTCGTCGCGGCGCTGAACGCGGTCGAGCCGTACGATTGGGCGGGCTTTCTCCACGCGCAGATCGACGCCGTGGCTCCCGCAGCCCCGCTCGACGGGATCACCCGCGGCGGCTACCGGCTGATCTATACCGACAAGCCGGGCAAGTTCTGGAGCGCGCGCGAAAAGGGTCGCGAGGTCAACAACCTCACCTATTCGCTCGGGCTGGTCGTCGGCAAGAACGGTGCGGTCGTCGATGTCTTCTGGGGCGGCCCGGCGTTCAAGGCCGGCATCACCGCCGGCTCGACCCTGGTCGCGACCAACGGCGACAAATACGACGACGATAATCTCAAGAAGATCATTACCGCCGCCAAGGGCGGAACCGTGCCGATATCGCTGCTGATCATGCAGGGCGAGCATTACCGGACGGTCGATATCGCGTGGTACGGCGGGCTGCGCTATCCGCATCTCGAGCGGACCGGCAAGGGTCCGAGCAGCCTCGACGCATTGTACGCGGCGCGGCGCTAACCGGGGGCGACGCTCCGCCCCCCGGGTCTAGTGGAAATCCCGCGACTTGGGCAAAACCCGCAGATTGCGCGGGTGGCCGTGGGTCTGGGGGTAGCCGGGGTGGAGGTCCTCGACCGCGCGCGACTGTTCGGGGGCGCAGTCGTGGGTTTCCGACAGGCGGTCGAGCTCGGCCGAGCGGTCGTCGATCCGCGTCGCCATCAGGTGGATGACGCCTTCGGGGCTGCGCTGGAGCTCGCCGTCGACGAGCATCAGCCGCGACGCCATGATGTTGCGGCGATAGCGGTCGAACAGCCGCGCCCAGATGACGACGTTGGTCACGCCGGTCTCGTCCTCCAATGTAACGAAGATCGCGTTGCCGTTGCCCGGGCGCTGGCGGACGAGGACGATGCCGGCGGTGGCGACACGCGTGCCGTGTTTGGCCGCCGATGTCGCGGCGCTGCTCGACACGCCTTCGGCGGCGAACACCGGGCGAAGGAACGCCATCGGGTGCGCCTTCAGCGACAGGCGGATCGTCTGGTAGTCGGCGGCGACCTGCTCGCCGGGCGACATCAGCGGCAGCTCAGCGTCCGGCTCGACACCGAGCTCGCGTGCCGCGGCCGCGGCGAACAGCGGCAGCGTGCCCGCCGGGGTTCGCCGCGCCTCCCATGACGCGGCACGGCGGTCGAGGCCGATCGAGCGGCACGCATCGGCATCGGCGAGAAGGTTCAACGCGCGCTGCGGCAGGTCGGCGCGGCGGGCGAGTTCCTCGATGCTGGCGAACGGCCGCGCAGCGGTCATCGCCGCCGCCCAGGTTTCACGGAAGCCACTGATCTGGCGCAGGCCGAGGCGGACGGCGAAGCCTGCGGTTCCGGCTTCGAGCGCGTTGTCCCAGTCGCTCGCGTTGATGTCGATCGGCCGGACCTCGACGCCGTGGGCGCGCGCGTCGGCGACGATCTGCGCCGGGGCGTAGAACCCCATCGGCTGGGCGTTGAGCAGCGCGGCCGCGAACACCGCCGGATAGCGGCACTTGAGGTACGACGACACCCACACCAGCCGGGCGAAGGCGAGCGCGTGGCTTTCGGGGAAGCCGTAGCTGCCGAACCCCTCGATCTGCTGGTAGCAGCGCCGGGCGAACGCCTCGTCATAGCCGCGCCGCGTCATGCCGCCGACCATCTTCAGCTCGAACTGCTCCATCGTGCCGACATTGCGGAAGGTCGCCATCGCCCGGCGCAGCTGGTTCGCCTCCGACGGGGTGAACTCGGCGGCGACGATCGCCAGCTTCATCGCCTGCTCCTGAAACAGCGGCACGCCGAGCGTCTTGCCGAGGACTTGGCGCAGCTCGTTCGCGTCGTGCGGCGGCGCCGGCGACGGATAGTCGACGCGCTCGCGCCCCTGCCGCCGCCGCAGGTACGGATGGACCATGTCGCCCTGGATCGGCCCGGGGCGGACGATCGCAACCTGGATGACAAGGTCGTAAAGCTCGCGCGGGCGCAGCCGCGGCAGCATGTTCATCTGCGCCCGGCTCTCGACCTGGAACACCCCGACGCTGTCGCCGAGGCAGAGCATGTCGTAGACGTCGGGGGCATCGTCGGGGACGTTGTCGAGCGTGTACTGATGGCCGATGTGGGTGGCGATCAGCGCGAACGCCTTCCTGATGCAGCTCAGCATCCCGAGCGCGAGGATGTCGACTTTCATCAGCCCGAGCGCGTCGATGTCGTCCTTGTCCCATTCGATGAACGTGCGGTCGACCATCGCCGCATTGTGGATCGGCACGGTCTCGTCGAGCCGGTCCTCGGTCAGGACGAAGCCGCCGACATGCTGCGACAGGTGGCGCGGGAAGCGCAGGATTTGGCCGACAAAATCGCCGAGCCGGGCGATCTCGGGGGCGTCGGGGTCGAAGCCCGACTCCTCGATGCGCTGGCGTTCGAGGTCGCTGGCGAAGCTGCCCCAGACCGTGCTCGTCAGGCGGCTGGTGACGTCCTCGGTCAGGCCGAGCGCCTTGCCAGCCTCGCGCACGGCGCTGCGCGGACGATAGTGGATGACCGTCGCGGCGATGCCGGCGCGGTCGCGCCCGTAGCGGCGATAGACATACTGCATCACCTCCTCGCGCCGCTCGTGTTCGAAGTCGACGTCGATGTCGGGGGGCTCCTTCCGCTCTTCCGAGATGAAGCGCGAGAACAGCAGGCTGTGCTTGGTCGGATCGACCGCGGTGATGCCGAGAACGAAGCAGACCACCGAATTGGCCGCCGATCCGCGCCCCTGGCACAGGATGCCCTGCCCCTGCGCGAAGGCGACGATGTCGTGGACCGTGAGGAAATAGGCGGCGTAGTTCATCTTGCCGATCAGCCTAAACTCTTCGGCGAGCAACGTCGCGATGGTCGCCGGGATGCCGCCCGGCCAGCGATCCCGTGCGCGGGTCAGCGTCAGCGCCTCGAGCCAGCCCTGCGGGGTGTAGCCGGCCGGTACCGGCTCGTGCGGATATTCGTAGCGGAGATCGTCGAGGGTGAAGGTGATGCGGTCGCACAAGCTGCCCGGCTGATCGAGCGCGTCGGGCGCATCGGCGAACAGCCGCGCCATCTCGGCCTCGGGCTTGAGGTGGCGCTCGGCATTGGCGGCGAGGCGCCGTCCGGCGTCGGCGATCGTCGTCTTTTCGCGGATGCACGTCAGGATGTCGTGGAGCGGGCGCTGCGCCGGCGTCGCGTAGAGCGCGTCGTTGACCGCGAGCAGCGGCACGCGCGCATTGGCGGCGCGGTCGATCGCGGCGCGCAGCCGCCGCCGGTCGCGTCCGCCGCGGAGCATCGTCGCGCCGAGCCAGACGTTGCCGGGCGCCGCGCGCGCCAACCGCGTCAGGACGTCGGCGCGATCGGGGCCGGGCATGACGATCAGCATGAGGTCGTCGAGGTGATCGAACAGGTCGGCGGCGAACAGATGGCAGTCGCCCTTGACCGCACGCAGGTTGCCGACGGTCAGCAGCCGCGTCAGCCGCCCCCAGCCGCGCCGGGTCGCCGGATAGGCGATGATATCCGGCGTTTCGTCGGCGAAGACGAGGCGGGCACCGACGATCAGCTTGAAATCGATCGCCAATTCGTTCGTCGCCCCGGCCTTCTCAACCGCGTCGCGGAGCGCAACATGCGCGCGGACGACCCCGGCGACGGTGTTGCGGTCGGCGATGCCGATCCCGCCATGGCCGAGCTCGAGCGCGGCGGCGACCATGTCCGACGGATGCGACGCGCCGTGGAGGAACGAGAAGTTTGTCGCCGCCGCGAGCTCGGCATAACGTTTCACGCAAACAACCCGTGGAGATACCAGTCGGGTGCCGCGCGTTCGACCCCGTACAGGCCGTGGCGGAACACCCAGAAGCGCCGCCCGGCCTGGTCCTCGACACGGTAATAATCACGCGTCAGGCCCGCGCCGCGGCGGTGCTGCCACCACTCTGCGGCGATCCGTTCGGGTCCCTCGGCACGGCGTACCTCGTGGAGGACGCGGCGCCAGCGGAAGCGGAACGGCGGGCCGTCGGGCACCTCGGCGATCGCCTCGATCCGCTGCGGCGGGTCGAACAGATGGAGCGGGCGCAGCGGCGGCTCGCCGGGCTCGGGCGACGGCCACGCCACCGGTGGCGACGCGTCGGCCATCGGCAGGTCGAACGCCGCCTGTTCGGGCAAATGGCTGTCGCCGGCGCGAAACCGCCGGACGCGACCGCGTCCGAGCCGCACCGTCAGCCGGTCGAGCAACGCCGCCAGCTCGGCCTCGGCGACCGCGCCGCCACCGAGCGCCAGCTCGGCTACGCCAAGCGCCAGCTGCTGCGGCGCCAGCGGCTCGGCGACTGGCACGGCGAGGCGGATCAGGTCGTAGCCGAACCCGGGATCGAGCGGGTCGGTCAGCGTGTCGATCCGCTCGCGGAACAGCCGCGCGAGAACATCGGCGTCGCGCGTCGGCTGGCCGGTATCGACCCCGAGCCGGGCGACATGGCCGTCGCTGCGAAACAGCGCCGCCTCGAACCGGCGACCGCCGCGGCCGCGTTCCGATAACGTCGCTGCCGCGCGCCGCATCAGGTCGTCGAGCGTCGCCAGCACCGCCTCGGTTTGCGCGACCGGCTCGGCAAAGCGCGTCTCGACATCGATCTCGGGCGGGTGGCGGCGGGGAATCAGCGGGGACTCGACGTCGCCGAGCAAGCGGTCGAGCGCCAGGGTCGTCGCCACGCCAAAACGCGCCGTGAGCAGGCTCCGCGGGCGTCGCGCGAGCGGGCCAAGCGTCCGCAGCCCGGCCCGGCGCAGCGCGCGATGAATGTCCTCGTCGACCCGCAACGCGGTCACCGGCAACGCCATCACGTCGCCGCCGCCGAACTGCGCGAGCGCGCGCGCAGCATCGGGCGACGCGGCAAACGCCGTCGCTGGCGTCAGCCCGTGACGTTCGAAGCGTCGCATCAGATCGGCGGCGAGCCGTGCTTCGTCGCCGAACGGATGAATGCAGCCGGTGATATCGATGACGATGCCCCGCGGCGGGTCGGTCGCGACGGTCGGCGAATAGCGGTCGCAGGCATCGGCGAGCCAGTCGAGCAGCGCGCGGTCGGCGGTACGATCGTGGTCGACCGCGACGAGCGTGGGAATACGCGCGCGCGCGTCGGCGAGCGTCAGCCCCGGCGTTATGCCGAGCGCGTGCGCCGAGCGGTCGGTCGCGACGACGCGCACCGCGCCACCGGCCGGCTCGATCAGCGCGAACGGCGCGTCATGCGGCGCGGCGTTCGCGCGCATCGCCCGCTCGGCGGGCAGGTACGGCAGGAACACCGCGAGGTAGCGGCGTGTCGAAGGCTCTGCGGTCACGATTCCACTCCACCCGGGCGTCGAACCCGGCAATGCCGCCGCGATGGCGCAACAGGCTGATGTCGAACGCCGGATGCCCCGGCGCATTGGCGTCGAGCGCGGTCGACGGGGCGGTCGCCACCGCCCAGCGCGTCGCCGCTGCGCTCGGCGTCGGCACGGCTCCCGAGCGAATGGCGAGGGTGAACACCCCCGACCGTGCAGCGGCGAGGGCGATCCGGCGCGATTCGGTCAGGCCGAACTCGGGAGCCTGCGCCCAAGGCTCGATGATCACGGTGCCGACGTCGCCGCATTTGACGCTGTCCGCCGCCGCTTGCAGCACGCCGCGGGTATCGCGGGCCTCGACGAGAGTGATCGCGTCGGGCTCGGCCCCGAGTTCGATCAGCCCGGCCGCATGGAGGCGCCCCGTCTCGCGGATGGTCCGGTCGTCGCGGATCCACAGTACCGGCCGCCCGCCTGCGGCGCGCAGCGCGAGCAGCACGGCGAACCCCACCGCGGCGGCGCAGTCGGCGGGCGCCGTGGCGTAAACCTCGTGCAGCGCCGCGCGCGACAGCCCGGGGCCAAGCCGCGCGTCGATGCTACCGGCCCCGGTCGTGACCTGCAATCTCGCCGACTCGGCAACCAAGATAGGGCTATCGTTCATGATATGTTCTATTAGGCGGCTACGATGGTTTAGAGTCAAGACGACTCTTCAGGGTTCGCGCCGATGCTTTAACCCGATGTCACCGCGGCGTAATCAGGATTACAAGCTGAGAGGAACGCCGGGGCGACGATATGACGGTTTGCACGATGGGCAGGGGGTAGCGCGTGACCGCACAAAGGATCGGGCCATTTACCGTACTGGTGCGCCAGCCGGAGGCGTCCCTATCTCGTGCTCCGCTGATCGTGGCAATTCACGGTGGCACCTACAACGCGACCTACTTTGACGTCCCGGGCTATTCGCTGCTTGACCGCGCCGCGGTGAATGGTCTGACGGCGGTCGCTATCGACCGGCCCGGATATGGGGCAACCCAGGCGCTCGCCGACGCGGAAATGGACATTGCCGGGCAGGGAGCTTTTCTGGCCGAGGCGCTCGGCGAGGTCTGGTCGCACGAAGGAGCCGGCCACACCGGAATGTTCCTGATCGGGCATTCGATCGGTGCTGCGATCACCGCGACAATTGCCAGCGCGCCACGCGACCTGCCGCTGGTCGGCATCGCCATTTCGGGCATTGGCGTGCGCACGCCGGTCGAACACGGACCACTGTGGAATTCGCTGCCGAACACGCCGCACGTCGACATGCCGGGCGCGGTGAAGGACCAGCTGATGTTCGGCGGCGACGGCAGCTTTGACGAGGCGATGCCCGCCGCGAGCCATGTCGCCAACGCCCCATGTCCCCGCGCCGAGCTGATCGATATCGTCGGCGATTGGCAGCGCCGTGCGCCGGCGGTGCTCGCAAGGATAAACGTGCCCGTCCATTATCGCCAGGGCGAAGACGACCAGCTATGGATCGTCGACCGCGAGGAGGTCGCCCGGTTCGCGGCGATGTTCACCGGCAGCCCGCAGGTCGATGCCGCGCTGGTCCGGCGGACCGGACACTGCATCGATTATCACCGCGCCGGACTCGGCCTGCAGCTCCAGCAGCTCGGCTTTGCCGTCCAATGCTCAGCCGGACGCAACTGAAACCGACGATCAGCGGGCGCCGGCGTCGGTCCAGAATTGCGCGACGAGCGCATTGAAGACTGCGGCGTTCCACTGCGGAAAGTGATGCTCGATCGGCACAATGACGTGGCGGCCATCGAGTTTCGCGGCGACGATCTCGCCCATCGCCTCGAACGCGGCATTCGATCCCGACGAGATTACGAGGACCGGGATGCGCGCGGCGCGGATTGCGGTAAGCCAGCCCTCGATCGCGGCCGGCTTTGGAAATCGGCCCCGCTTGAGCGACTTGCCGAGCGCGGTCAGATCGTCATCGGTAAGCGCGAACACGCTGGGAATGCCGAGGTAGCGCATCATCCGTTCGGCACGCGCTTTGGGCGGGAATGGCAGGATCATCGTCGTCGCCATCTTGAGCAATTGCTTCTTGACGGCGGCGGCCTTGGTCGCGACCGCGAACAACGCCGGCTCGATCAGGACCAGCGACGCGACGGCGGCCGGGCGCCGGGCCGCCGCCGCGACCGCGACGAGGCCGCCGTACGAGTGTCCGACGAGATGCGCCCGCTCGCCCAACAGATCGGCGGTCCAGACGGCATCGGCTTCGGCATCGTCGGGACGGCCCGGATCGGGGCTGCGGCCGTGGCCGGGACGATCGGGCACGAGCAGCTGCCAACCCGCGCCGCCGAGCGCCTCCTGCTGCTCGAAATTGCGGTGGCCGGCCGACGACGTCCCTTGCGCGCCGCCGTGGATAAGCAAGACACGCGGGCCATCGCTGCCCCAGCGCTCGACGTAGACCGTGTCGTTCGTGCTCATCGCCGCAAATCCCTGTATCGACCGCTCACGCCGCTCAGCGCTCAACGGCGGCGACCCGCGCCTCGAGCGCATCGAGGTCGGCGCGATCGAAGATTTTGCCGCCGTGAATGACGGCGAAGATCTGGTGGAGGTTGGCAGCGCTGGCGATCGGGTCGCGGTCGAGCACGACGAGATCGGCGACCTTGCCGACCGCGACGCCGCCCAGGTCGGCCCGCCCGAGAAACGCCGCGCCATCGCGCGTCGTCATCTGCAGGATGCGGAGCGGCGTCAGGCCGGCGCTGGCCAGCAGGTCGAATTCCTGGTGGAGGTCGAAGCCGGCGACCTCCCACGATCCGCCGAGGTCCGACCCCGCAAGCATCGGCACACCGGCGTCGCCGAACAGTTTGACGACGCGTAATTGGAGGGCGAAGAGCGCGGATAGCGTCGTCCGCGCCTCGGGGGTGATCTTGGCGGTGAACTGCTGTGCGACCGAGCTCCACAGCGCGCGTGTCGCCGGCGCGACATAGCGCAGATGCGGATCGCCGACATAGGCCGGGTCGTCGCCGAGCTCCATCGTCCGGAGCCGGATGAGCGTAGGCACCTGCCACGTCTGATTCTTCTTCAATTCTTCGGCGAGCGCCCGACACTTGCCGGGATCGAAGCTGGCAACGAGCTTGCCGAGCCGCGCAAACGTCGCGGCATCGGCGAAGGCCATCGGGTTGGCGAGGATCCGCGCGATCAACGCCGGGGGCGTCGGACCTCCGAGGGTCGGCCGGCCTGACGCATGCGCGGCGACATCGGCGCGGAGCGCCGCCTCGTCGGTCGAGCACGACAGGAGCAGTGTGTCCTGCGGCCCGAGATGCTCGATCGACCGCATCCCTTGCGCTGAGGCGTCGCGGGCTTCGACACCGGTCGGAAGGTGGCCGGCGACCGTGAGGTTTTGCTTTCGCGCCTCGTCCATAATCGCGTCGAAGGTCGGGGCCGTGACATCGATGACCTTGATGAAGTCGGCGCCCTGCTGCTTTTGACGGTCGATCTCGGCGACGGCGGCGGCGGGGGTCGCCGCGTTGGCGCGCGTCAGGATTTCGCCGGGCATCGCCAGCAGCGTCGGCTGGCCGGCGGTCGTGATCGATCCCTTCCGGCGACGTTCGAGCGTCGCGGCGTCGCCGCTCATCTGGCGAAAGCCGGTGATGCCGTTCGCCAGCATCAGATCGAGCTTCTCGGCCTCGCCGGGCGAACCGAGCGGATGCGCGTGCATGTCGAGGAAGCCCGGCACGACGAACTTACCGCGCCCCTCGAACCGCCGGGCGCTGCCCGATGCGGCGACGCTGCCCGCCGGCACGATCGCGACGATCTTGCCGTCGGCGATGACCACCGCCCGCCTGGCCGTCGACTGTCCGGTGGCGGTATCGACCACGGTGATGTTGTCGAGGACGACGCCGTGATCGACGCGTGTCGTACGGGCCGACACGGGGATTGCAGCGGCCAGCAGCAGCGCAAGTCCGATAAGCTGTCCCATCACGTGCTCCCGTGGCTCGCTAGACTTGGTCATCGGACGTCGCGGCCGGCTTGGCCCCGCTGCGCGGTGCGCCGCCAGTATAATCGAAACTAGGCTTCAGAACTTGCTCGTCACGCGCGCGCCGAAGGTGCGCGGCGCGGTCGTGCCTGCGATGAGGAAGTTCGCCGTCGGGTGCAGCGACGAGTAGATCGGTATGCGGTCGCCCTCGATATTGCGGATATACGCGGCGATCGACCAGCGCTCGCTCGCCGGGCCGAATTGGACCTGCGCGTTGGTCGTCCACGTCGATCCGACCAACTGCTGCGGCAGATAGGCGAAGCCGATATAGCGGCTGGTGCGATGCTGTGTGTCCGCCGTTGCGGCGACCTGATAATCACCGAACTTGATCGTCTGCTGGCCCGAGAAGTTCATCGTCCACTTCGGCGAGTTGTACGAGGCGAAGCCGCTGCAATTGATCAGATATGGTGCGGGATTGGCCGGGGTGAAAGTCACCGGGCAGCCGACCGTCGGGGCCGCGCCCGGCCCCTGCGTGTAGGTGAAGTTCTGCTGCTTGGCGTCGAGATACTGGATGTCGGCCGATACCAGCGTCGTCGGCGTTATCAGCAGCTTGCCGTCGATCTCGGCGCCCTTGATCTTGGATGAGCCGATGTTCTGGGTGAAGTTGGCGGTCGACCCATTGAGGTCGAGGCCGACGTGGTTGACCTGCTGGTTCTTGTAATCCCAGATGAACCCTTCGACGTTGACCTGGAGCCGGTTGCCGAAGAAGCGGTTCTTCGCGCCGATCGTATAGGCCGTGATCGTTTCGGGCTGATAAGTGAGGAAGCCGGTCGCCGCCGAAAAGCCGCCCGAGCGATAGCCCGTCTCGACGCTGGCATACAGCAGCGAGCGCGGAGCGATGTCGAACTCCGCCGCGCCGCGGTACGTCAGCTTGTGATTGTTAAGGCCGGTATTGTACGCGGTGTCGGTGCGCACCGACAGCGCGCCGGTTGGCACGCCGTTGACGATAACCGGCACCGGCGGGCGACCCTGAGCCGGCAAGCCATAAGTGACTTGCGATGGGTCGCTGAACAGCGGCACGGTCGGCGCGTTCGGGCAACTTGGACGTCCGGCGACGGTGACGACGCAGGCGATGGCCGCGCCGATCTGCGTCGTGTTGAAGGTCTTGTCGTCCTGGGTGTAGCGCGCGCCGCCGACAAGGCGGAGCCGGTCGTCGATCAGGTTGAGCGTCAGCCGGCCGAAGCCGGCATACGACTTCGTGCCATAGGTCGGCGTGATGTAATTGCCGGCATTGCTGACCGTGAGCGACGTATTCGCGTGGATCCGCTCGTCGAAGAAATAGCCGCCAACGGTATAGTCGAGCGGACCGATCCGCGTGCCGGCGAAGCGCGCCTCGAGGCTGTATTGATTATCGTCCTCGCGGTCGCGATAGAGGAAGGCCCCCGCGTCGGACAGATAGTTGAGCCTCGAATCACGCCATGCCGGGATGATTGTCAGCGTTCCGGCCGACGTCTTGTAGTCGATCTCGGCGTTCGCCCCGTAAAACGTGTCATTGACGAAGGGGATCGGCGACAGCGCAGGCAGGTGATTGCCGAGCGGGCCGAACGTGATCCGCTGGCGAAAGGCTTGGCTCGACGCGGCGTTGACACCGGTGCCGAGCGGGATGCCCGAGGGGACGAAATTCGCGACGCTGCCCGCATAGATACCCTGATAGTCGATCCCGCTGCCGAGACCGCCGTCGTGCGAAAAGTCGGCGGCGACGCGGACCGTCAGGTCGCGGGTCAGTTCGGACTTGAGCTGGGCACGAAAGGCATAGGTCTTCTGGTCCGACGTGCCGTCGCTGAGATAGCCGTCGTGGTTCGCGGTCATCGCCGACAGGCGGAACGCGCCGGTGTCGCCGACCGGCAGGTTGATCGCCCCTTCGGCATTGATCGTGTTGTAATTGCCGTAGGTGACCGAGGCATAGCCGCCGAGTTCGCCGATCTTCGGCTGCGTCGGCAAGACGTTGATCGCGCCACCGGTCGCGTTGCGGCCGTACAGGATGCCCTGCGGCCCTTTCAGGATCTCGACCCGGTCGAGGTCGTAGAACACGCCGGTCGTCGACGTCGGTCGCCCGACGTAGACCCCGTCATAGTTGAACGCGACCGCCGGATCACTTGACGGCACGACGGTGAAGTTGCCGACGCCGCGGATGAAGATCAGGTTGCCCGTGCTTGTCGGTTCGATCGACAGCGCGGGGGCGAGGTTGTTGAGCCGGTCGGCCTGCGTCACGCCCGACGCGAGCAGCGCGCCGCCCTGCAGGACATTGAGCGGGATCGCCGCGCGCTGCGAGCTTTCCTGTCGGCGCTGCGCCGTCACGATGATCTCGCCCAGTCCGTTCTGATCGGGCGCGGCGGCGACGGCCTCCGACGGGGCCGGATTGACCGTCGTCTGGACCTGCGCGGCGACGACCGACGGCAGCAGGCCGATGGCAGCCGTCGTCATGAGCAAGATGTGACGCATCGATCGTCCCCCCCCCGAAATCTTTTGTGATTACCGGTCGATTAGCCGGATCGGGACGATCTGCCGCGATAGTATTTGCCCTATGCCGATGCTGCGGCGCTATCGGCAATGCGGCCGCGCCTGCTCGACGCCCAGATGGTACGGGCGATGCGCCCCAGGCATCGCCCGGGAGATTCCGCATCTTTCTCCATATCCGCGGCGCAAATAGGCAGCACCAGCCGGAAGGGCTGCGGGGGGAGCGCTGAATGAAGCTGATCAGGTCGACGATCGCCGCCACGTTGGCGGCATGCGCATTGATTAGCGCAGTGGCCCAGCCCGCCGAACTCGGTCCCGAGGTCACGATCGCGACCGGGACCGTTCGCGGCGCAGCCCGCGATGCGATCGGCGTCTTGGCCTTCAAGGGCATGCCCTACGCCGCCCCGCCGGTCGGCCACCTCCATTGGCGCTCGCCGCAGCCGGCCCTGAAGTGGAGCGGCGCTGCCGATCCCGCTTTTTCCGAGACGCTAACAGAATTTTGGGTCGACTTCGCCACGAAGGGCGATCCGAACGGCCCCGGGCTACCCCTCTGGCCCGCGTACCGGGCGGGGGGACCGGTGCAAGAGCTCGGCACGAGCATCGCCCCCCGCGCCAACCCGCAGCTCGAGCGGCTCCGCTTCGTCGCCAGCTTTAGCAAGCATGGAGTCTTTCCCGCAGGCTGGCGTGGGCTGTAACCTAGCGTGGCGAATGGGGGTCGCGCTTGCGGGAGTTCTCGCGACCCCATCGCTGGCGATCGCGTCGGATGGGGCGGCGAACGCAGTGGCCGAAGCGCCAACATCGCCGCCGCCGCCGGCCGACATCGTCATCACGGCATCGCGCGCCAATCTGCTGGGCAGCGCCGCGACCGCGAGCCAGGGGGCAATCACGTCGAAGGAGATCGAGCTCCGCCCGATCTTGAGACCCGGCCAGCTCTTCGAAAGTATCCCCGGCCTCGTCGTCACGGTGCATTCGGGGGAAGGCAAGGCCAACCAGTATCTTATCCGTGGCTACAACCTCGATCACGGCACCGACTTCGCCAACTTCGTCGACGACATGCCGGTCAATCGCCCGACCAACACCCACGGACAGGGCTATTCCGATCTCGGCTTCCTCATCCCGCAGATCGTCAACGGGATCGCCTATACCAAGGGGCCATATTACGCCGGCATCGGTGATTTCGGGTCGGTTGCGTCGTCGCACGTAACGATCGCCAACGAGATCCCGGCGCAGGCGACGGTGACGATCGGGACCGATCGCTATCAGTCGCTGTTCGCTGGTGGCACCTATCATCTTGCAGAAGACCGGCAGCTGCTCGGCGCGCTCGAACTCGGGCACTACGACGGGCCGTGGAAGCCGCGGCAGAACTTCGCCAAGGTCAACGCCGCTGTGCGCTACAGCGGCGGCTCGTTGACCGACGGCTTCAGCGTGACCGGCATGTACTACAAAAGCTCGGGCGGGCTGATCACCGACCAGCCCGAACGGGCGATCACGCAAGGCCTGATCGACCGGTTCGGCACGCTCGACCCGACCGATCACAGTAGTTCGCTCCGCACCAGCGTTTCGGCGCATCTCGACAAACCGGTTGGTCCCGGCGCGCTCGCGCTCAGCCTGTACGGCATCCACAGCACGATGACGCTGGTCAACAATTTCACCACTTCCTCGACGATCCAATCAACGGCGATCAGGAGGCGCAGAGCGAGGCGCGGACGACCGTCGGAGGCACGGTCGCCTACACGCTGCGCACTAGCTTCGGCGCGGTCGACAGCGAGACGATCCTCGGCCTTCAGGGGCGATATGACGCCGCCCTCGTTACCCGCCGCCACACGCTCAACCGGACAACCATCCTCGACTATTGCACCCTCGCGCAGCCGGATGGCTCGATCGCGAACTATCCGACGGTCGACACTTATTGCAACGCCGACAGCGTGCAATTGCTCGACGTCGCGCCGTATGTTCAGAACACCCTCCGCTGGACGGCATGGCTTCGCACCGTGGTCGGCGTTCGCGAGGAATATTATCAGGCGACCGATCAGAGCCGCGTTACGGCGACGCGCGGCCGGGGGCACCAATGGCTGTTCCAGCCCAAGGCCAGCCTGATCTTCGGGCCATGGGCCAAGACCGAACTCTACCTCAGCGGCGGGCGCGGGTTTCATTCCGACGACGTCCGCGGGGTGTTCGGCACGGTGCCGGAGCAGGGCATCCCGCTCGCCGGTGGCCGGACCCCTTTGCTCGCCACGACGACCGGCTACGAGATTGGGCTGCGGACGAACATCCTTCCGGGGTTCGCATTACAGCTCGCCGTCTTCCAGCAGGATTTCGGATCCGAGCTGACCTATAATGCCGATTCCGGGCAGGACGAGGCAGGCGCTCCCAGCCGGCGGCAGGGTATCGAGGTCTCGGCGCAGTATCATCCTTTCCGCTGGCTGGAACTCAATGCCGATCTCGCCTTTGCCAAGCCGCGATATCGCACCGCGAGCCTTGCCGCTTTCGGCTTGAATGGGCCCTACATCGCCGATGCGCCGGACTTCATTTATTCGGCAGGACTATTGGTCGACCACCTAGGCCCGTGGAGCGGCGGTCTCGTCTGGCGTCGCCTCGGCACACATCACCTGAGCGACGGCGATGAACTCCCGATCGACAAAGGCTATAGCGAGTTTAATCTCAATGCTGGTTATGAACTCAACGGCGGATGGAAGTTCGGCGTCGGGATCTTCAACCTCCTCAACAGCCATGATGCCGCTGCCGCTTATTACTATACCACGCGGCTGCGGGGCGAATTGGCCGCCGGTGTAACCGACTTCCAGACGCATCCGCTGGAACCGCGCTCCGCCCGCTTCTTGATAACCAAGACCTTCTGAACATCGGCCCGATGCGCGACGGCCGAAAACGCCACGTCAAAAACGTGTATCGAATGCCATTTTGTAAAAGGGGCGATCAGATGAACAATAGCAGGGCCGTACGTCGTGCAACGGCAACCGTCATGTTTTTGGCGACGACGCTTGCGTCGAACGCCGTGGCGCAGGTTCCGGCCGCCGGCGTCGGTCGCTTCGATGTGCCGCCAACGGTCTCCCCGGAGGCGGCGGAGGAGCTGAACAAGCTTTATGCTAAGCTGGCCCATGCGCCCCGGCGCGAGCGTCCGAAGAACCAGGACGACTGGGACCGGGCCAACGCCAGGCTCGCGGCAGTCGCCACGCCGATTTCCACTGCCACCGCGGATGCGCTTCACGTGACGCGGAGCGAGGACCGCCTCGGCGGCGTGCCGGTGTTGCGCATACGTCCCGCCAACTACAAGCCGGCCAAGTCGCTCATCCTCTACCTGCACGGAGGGGCTTATACCTTTCTTTCCGCTGCGAGCAGCCTGTCGATCCCGGCGCTCATGAGCACCGCGAGCGGCCGCGAAGTCATATCGATCGATTATGCGCTCGCGCCACGCGCCGATTGGCACGTCGTCACCGATCAGGTTGTGGCGGTCTGGAAAGCGGTGCTCGCTTCGGGCGTGAAGGCGGAGAGCGTTGGGATCATGGGCGACTCCGCGGGCGGCGGGCTGGCCGCGGGCGCGGTCCTAAAGATGCGCGACCTGCACCTGCCGCTGCCGGGTGCGCTCTATCTCATCTCACCGGGCACGGACATCTCGGGTGCGGGCGACACGTACACGACGCTGGCGGCGGTCGACCCCATCCTCTCCACCGAGACGACAGCCTGGAGCGCGGAAGCCTACGCCGCCGTCGCCGACCAGAAGAATCCGTATGTGTCCCCGGTCTACGGAGACTATAGCAAGGCCTTTCCCCCGACCCTGCTGCAGGTCGGCACCCGCGAGCATCTGTTGAGCAGCTCGGTGCGTGAGTATCAGGCGATCCGGAGCGGCGGCCACGAGGCGGTCCTCGATGTGTACGAAGGGATGCCGCATGTCTGGGTGAGCCTGATCCCCCAGGCCCCCGAGACGAAAACCGCAATCAAGCGCGGCGCAGATTTCTTCGCTCTGCACCTGGGAAAGGCACGTAAGTAACCCAGGACGCGCAATGAGCGTCAGCGCTCGCTGTCGAGCGTCGCCATCAGCGCCGCCGGGTAGCGCTCACCCGCCGCCGCACCCTTCGGGAACGTCGCTTCGATCGCCGTCAGTTGGTCGGGCGTGAGGGTCACGCCGGCGCTCCCCAGCGCCTCGGTCAGCTGGTCGCGGCGGCGCGAGCCGACGATCGGGACGATGTCAGCCCCCTGGTGCATGACCCAGGCGATCGCGACCTGCGCGACGGTGACGCCGTGCTCGGCGGCAAGGGCACGCAAGGCTTCGACCAGCGTCAAGTTGGCGTCGACATTGCCGTCCTGGAAGCGCGGCGAATGCGCCCGCGCGTCGCCCGTGGCGTTGCCGGCCTTGCTCCAGTGGCCGCTGATCAGCCCACGGGCGAGAACGCCGTAGGCGGTGATGCCGATCCCGAGTTCGCGCGCCGTCGGCAGGATGTTGTCCTCGATGCCGCGCGAGATCAGCGAATATTCGATCTGCAGGTCGCAGACCGGATGGACCGCCGCCGCACGCCGCAGCGTGTCGGATCCGACTTCCGACAGGCCGACATGGCGGATGCGTCCGGCGCCGACGAGATCGGCCAGCGCCCCCATCGTCTCCTCGATCGGCACGTCGGGATCGAGCCGCGACGGCCGGTAGATGTCGATATAGTCGACGCCCAGACGTTGCAGCGAGTAAGCGAGGAAAGTCTGGACCGCCTTCGGCCGGCTGTCGAAGCCGAGAAATGCGCCGTCGGCATTCCGCAGCGCGTTGAATTTGACACTCAACTGATATCTGTCGCGCGGGATGCCCTTCAGCGCTTCGGCGATGAGCAATTCGTTGTGGCCCATGCCGTAGAAGTCGCCGGTATCGATCAGCGTCACGCCAGCGTCGAGCGCGGCGTGGATCGTGGCGATGCTCTCGGCGCGGTCGGCGGGGCCGTAGACGCCCGACATGCCCATGCAGCCGAGGCCGATCGCGGAGACCGCAGGGCCGCTGCTGCCGAGAGTGCGCTGGCTGATTTCAGGCGTGGTCATTGCACGGTCCTTCATACTTTGCGGCCGGTGCGTCCAGCCCGCCGTCGATCAATCTGCGGTCCAGCCGCCATCGACAACGAGGCTAGTTCCAGTGATCAGCGCGGCGGCGTCGGAGGCGAGGAAGACCGCCGCCCCCATGAGGTCCTCGACCGTGCCGAGGCGGCCGAGCTTGATCTTCGCCAGCACGCTCGCCTTGAACGCCGGATCGTCGAAGAACGGCCGGGTCAGCGGCGTCTCGATGAACGTCGGCGCGATCGTGTTCGAGCGGATGCCGGCGCCCGCGAGATCGAGCGCGAACGCCTTGCTCATGCCCTCGAGCGCCCATTTCGACGCGC